>DATJWI010000156.1:0-24629 GCA_035501375.1 Solirubrobacteraceae bacterium | reverse complement strand
CAGCGCCACTTATCGGTCGCCTCAGGGATGATCCGCGACGATCAGCGACGATCAGCGACGATCGACTCGACTGCGAGCAGGGCAAGGGTGTCCTCGTCCAGGCCGGACATCCGAGAGCGGGCCTCCGGGAGGGGCGAGCCCCCGCGGGTGTCGAGTTCGAAGTCGGCGAGTACGGTCAGGGCTCCGCGCAGACGCTCGGGCTCGGTCCTGGCGACGTCGGCCAGGAAGCGGTCGGCGGCGCGCGAAGGCATCCGCAGCCCGCGCTTGACCTCGGCGGGCGAATTGCCGGCGCGCAGGCGCAGCGAGGCCGAGAGCGCGTCGCGCAGGCGGGCGGCCATCAGGTAGGTCAGGCCGGGTAGACGCTCGCCCTGGGCGCGCAGGCGCACGAGCGAGCGCGTGGCCGCGCGTAGATCGCCGCCGAGCAGCGCGTCCGCGAGCGCGTAGCCGCGCTGCTCGGAGGAGCGCGCAGCGCGCCGTTCGATGTCCTCGGCGCTGACTCGCACGCGCGCGGCGTCCCGGCCGGCCGTGCCCGTTTCGGCGCCTCCGCCCGGGTCAGCGCCCGCGGAGCCCGACGCGGATGCGGTGTCGGGCGCGGGGACGGACGCGGGCTCGTGTTCGAGCGCCAGCTTCTCGAGCTCGCGCAGGAGCCGCTGTTGGCGCTCGCCGACCTGGTCGACGAGCGCCTTCACGGCGGCGGGGTCGAGTTCGATTCCGAGGCGAGCGGCCTGGGCGCGTGCCCACTTCGGCAGCTCCCAGGGCTTGACGGTCGCCTGAGCCACAACCTGCCCCCCGGCGGCCTTCACCGCCTCGTGCACCGCGGCGGGCGCCTTTGCGCGGCCCTCCTCGCGGGCGAACAGCGCGAGCGTCGTGTCGGGCGGCATCGCCGCCAGGGCGGACGCCAGGTCCCGCTCCACCTCGGCCTGCTTCCAGCGCTCGACGCCATCCACGAGGATCACACGCCGCCCGAGCGCGAGCGTCATCGCGGCGAGCGCGCCCGCGACCCCGGCCGGCGTGGCGGCCTCGCCCTCCAGAGCCTCGACGCTGCCGGGTCCGCCATCGCGCTCGGCCAAGACCCGCAGCCCGGCCCGCCGCTCGGCGATCGCGCCATGATCTTCGCCGTGGACCAGATAAGCGGGCTTGAGTTCGGGCATCAGGCGCGCGCTAACGCACGACCAGATTTACTAGCTTGCCAGGCACCACGATTTCCTTGACGATCTGCTTGCCGTCGACGTGGGCGCGCACGTTGGGCGCGGCGCGGCACAGCTCCTTGAGTTCGTCGGGGCCGGCCTGCGAGGAGGCGGGCACGCGGTCGCGGAGCTTGCCGTTGACCTGGCATACAAGCTCGTAGGTGTCCTGCTCGAGCATCTCCTCCTCGGCGACAGGCCAGGGCTGCTCCCAGACACGTAGGCCGGTCAGTCGCTCGTAGACCTCAGCGCCGAGGTGCGGCGCGAACGGGAACAGCAGCGAGGCGGCCGTTGTGAGCGCGAACCGCCGACTGTCCGGCCCGGCCTGCTCACGCAGACGCGAGCAGTCGTTGATCAGCTCCATGACCGCGGCGATCGCAGTGTTGAACGCGAACCGGCGCAGGTCGCCTGACACCTTGTCGATCGCCCAGTGAGCCTTGCGCAGGAGCTCGAGGCTCTCGGGACCGGACGTCGTTGCGTCTCCCTCTTCTTCCTCCTCGGCGACCTCCATCGCCAGGCGCCAGAGGCGACCCAGGAAGCGGTGAACGCCCTCCATGCCCTCGTCCGACCAGTCGGCGTCCTGGTCGGGGGGGCCGATGAAGAGGATGTAGCAGCGGGCGGTGTCGGCGCCGTAGCGCTCGACGATCGCCGCCGGAGAGACGACGTTGCCGCGCGACTTGGACATCTTGGCGCCGTCCTTGGTGACCATGCCCTGGGTGAACAGGGCCCGGAACGGCTCCTGGACCTCGAGCTGACCGAGGTCGGCGAGGGCCTTGGTCAGGAAGCGGGCGTACATGAGGTGCAGGATCGCGTGCTCGACCCCGCCGATGTACTGGTCGACGGGCATCCACTCGTGGAGCGCCGCCGGATCCCAGGCGGCGCTGTCGTTGGCGGCATCGCAGTAGCGAAGGAAGTACCAGGAGGAGTCGACGAACGTGTCCATCGTGTCGGTCTCCCGGCGCGCGGGCCCGCCGCACTCGGGACAGCTGGTGTTGACCCAGTCCTCGGCGGCCGCCAACGGTGAGCGCCCCTGGGGCGCGTAGTCCTCGATGTCGGGCAGCTCGACCGGCAGGTCGCGCTCTGGGACTGCTACCGCGCCGCACTGCTCGCAGTAGACGACCGGGATCGGGCAGCCCCAGTAGCGCTGCCTTGAGATCAGCCAGTCGCGTAGCCGGTAGTTGACAGACGCGTGGCCCTTGCCCTCGCTCTGCAGCCAGGCGACGATCGCGGCCAGGGCCTCGCGGTTGTGCAGGCCGTCGAAGCGATCGTCCGAGTCGATCAAGGGGCCTTCGCCAAGGTAGGGCAGCCCGTTGTCGTCTCCTCCATCTTCGGGGGCTCCTTCAATGACACGCTTGATCGGCAGGCCATACGCCCGCGCGAACGCGTGGTCGCGAGCGTCGTGGCCGGGGACCGCCATGATCGCGCCGGTGCCGTACTCCATCAAGACGTAGTCGGCGACGTACATGGGGATCTCGAGGCCGTTGACCGGGTTGACGACGGTGCGCCCGAGGGCGACGCCGGTCTTCGGCTTCTCGACGTTCGAGCGCTCCTCGCCGGACTCGGTGATCGCGCGGCTGACGTAGTCGCGGACCTCCTGCTCACGGTCGGTGCCGGCCACGATCCGCAGCACGTCGGGGTGCTCGGGGGCCATCACGAAGAAGGTCGCGCCGAACAGGGTGTCGGGCCTGGTCGTGAAGACGGGGTAGTCGATGCCGAGGTCCTCGCACCTGAACGTGACCTCGGCGCCCTCGGAGCGCCCGATCCAGTTGCGTTGCATCGTCTTGACGTGCTCGGGCCAGTCGATCGAAGCGAGGTCGTTCAGGAGGCGCTCGGCGTAGTCGGTGATCCGCAGGAACCACTGCTCGAGCTGCCTGACTTCGACCGTCGCGCCGCAGCGCTCGCAGGCGCCCTCGGCGGTGACCTGCTCGTTTGCCAAGACGGTCTGGTCTTTGGGGCACCACTTGACGGCCGCCTCCTTGCGGTAGGCGAGGCCGGCGTCCAGGAGCTGCAGGAAGATCCATTGTGTCCAGCGGTAGTAGCTCGGTTCGTGGGTGGCCAGCTCGCGCGACCAGTCGATCGAGATCCCCCAGGATCTGAACTGCGTCTGGAAGGAGGCGATCGAGGCATCGGTCGAGACGCGCGGATGCACGCCGGTCTTGATCGCGTGGTTCTCGGCGGGCAGCCCGAAGGAGTCGTAGCCCATCGGGTGCAGGACCCTGCGGCCGAGACGCCGGTGGTAGTGGGCGATCGCGTCGCCGACGGAGTAGACCTTGAGGTGCCCGATGTGGGGCTCGCCGCTCGGATAGGGCAGCATCTCGAGGACATAGGAGCTGGCGTCGTCGCGGCGATCGGCGCCATTGGCTTCGGCCGATCCGAGGCCGACCCGAAGGACGTGACCGTCGGCGTCCGCGCCAAGCCCCTCGTTGGCGACCTCCCAGGTGCGCTCGTCCGCCCAGACCGCCTGCCAGCGTGGCTCGATCTTCTTGGGGTCGTACCTGCGCTCGGACATAGGTGAGCGCAGGTTAGCGACCGGACCGGGCCGCGACCGCTCGCTTGGCCCGCGCGGTCAGGCGGAGACTCCGCCCGGCGAGATGCCGGCGGGGTGATAGCGGCGCCGGTACTCGGCGGGGCCGACGTTCAGCGCGCGCAGGAAGGAGCGGCGCATCGTCTCGGGGGTGCCGAAGCCGCAGGCGGCGGCGATGGCGGCGATCGGCTGCGGGGTGTCCTCCAGGGCGCGGCGGGCAGCCTCCAGGCGTATGCGCTCGACGTAGCGGCCCGGCGTGACGCCGGTCTCGGCGGCGAACGTGCGGGCGAAGTGGCGGGGGCTCATGTGGGCGCGCTCGGCGAGGGCCTCGACGGTGAGGTCGGAGGCTGGGTTCTCGACGACGTGGCGCTGGACCTCGCGCAGGGGCTCCTGGTCTGCCTGCTGGGCGGACAGCGAAGCGCTGAACTGGGATTGGTTGCCGGGCCGGCGCAGGAACAGCACCAGGTGGCGGGCAATCGTAAGGGCGGCGTCGCGGTCGAGGTCTTCCTCGATCATGGCCAGGGAGAGGTCCATGCCGGCGGTGACGCCGGCGGAGGTCCAGATTTGACCGTCGCGGACGTAGATCGGCTCGGGGTCGACCTCGACCGCGGGGAAGCGCTTGGCGAGGCTGTCGGCAGAGGCCCAGTGCGTGGTGGCGCGACGCCCGTCAAGCAGACCGGCGGCGGCGAGCACGAAGGCGCCGGTGCAGACCGAGGCGACGCGGCGCGCAAGGGGCGCGGCGGACTTGATCCAGGCGAGCAGGTCGGGGTCCGCGCTGGCGTCGCGCGAGCCGTCACCGCCGGCGACGATCAGGGTGTCGATCGGTGTGGGAGCGTCGGCGAGGCTGAACGAAGGGACGATTTCGAGGCCACTGGACGTCGGGAACGGCTTGCCGTCGAGGGTCGCGACCGCGACGCGATAGCCGGCATCGGTGCGGCCGGTCAGCTCGATCAGGCGCTGGGCGCCGGCGAAGACCTCGAGCGGGCCGATGAAATCGAGGCTTTGGGTCTGGTGATAGGCGACGATCACCACGTCTTTGGGAGCGCTGCTCGGGTTGGTCATGAGTCGATCTTGGCCGATCGGGAGCTTGTCTGCAAGGACATATTTCAAACGATATCTGCCATCTGACGGTCGAGCGATCCCTGCTCGCCAAGACGCCCCCGGGGCCGTCGCGGGCGGCGGTTACGCGACCGGCGAGCGGCGGTTACGATGCGGAAGTGGAGCCTCAGCGAGACGATCCGGCGGCGGCAGGCGAACACGTGGCGGGCATCGTGGCGGCGGCCGAGCGGACGGCGGCGCAGCTGAGAGAGCAGGCCGAGGCGAAGGCGAGGGAGCGAATCGCGGAGGCCGACCGGGCGGCCGAGCACAGGGTGCGGGCGGCCGAGGAGGAGGCGGCGGAGATCGTGAGGGCCGCCCAGGCCCAGGCTGAGGCCGCCAGGAACGAGGCTTTGGCGTCGGTCGGCGAGCTGTACGAGAGGGCCGAGGAGGAGCGTACGCGCGCGCGCGAACAGGCCTCTGGAGAGCTTGTCGAAGCCCGGGAGCAGGCTACCCAGGAGCTCGCGGTCGCCCAAGAGCAGGCGGCCAGGGAACTGGCCGGCGCCCGGGAGGGGCTGGCGAGCGCCCGCGAGCAAGCCGCCAAGGCGCTCGAAGACGCGAGGGCGCAGGCCGCGGAGGCGGTCGCGGAGGCGCGCGAAGCGTCGGGCCGCGAGCTGGCGGGCGCCCAGGATCGAGCGGGCGCGCTGGTCGAGGACGCGCGGATCGAGGCCGAACGGGAGGGCGCGCGGGCGCTCGAAGAGGCCAAGACGAGGGCCAAGGAGATCGAGGCCGTCGCCAGGGCCCAGGCAAGGGAGATCGTGAGCGAGGCAAACGCCGTCGCGTATGACGTCGTCAGGGAAGGCTCGGAGATGTCGAAAAACTTGAGGGAGCTGTCGGTGTCGATGCGCAACAACGCGGCCCGGCTGTTGCGGGACGTTAGGCTGGCGCACGGCAGCATGACCGCGCGCCTGGACCAGGCGGGGCCGGGGGCGAGAACCGGCGCGGGGGCGCGCTCCGGAGCAGACGAGACGCGCGGGATTGGGGCGCGCCGGGAAGAGGGTTTCGGCGAAGACCTCGAGGTGCCGGAGTTCATCCCTCCGGGCTGAGAACGGCTTTCAAAAAGACCGGCACCGCTGCGGCCCGGCAACGGACCGAGCGGTTGTGATGCTGTCGCGGTCGTGACGCTGTCGCGGTCGTCCGGCTCAGGCCGGGGAGCGCACGGGGGCCGTGTCCGACGGGGCAGTTCGCTCGGCCTTCCAGGTCCGGTGCGAAAGCATCCCGGTGGCGACGAAGATCGCGAGCGCGTTGACGCCGTGCAGGAAGCCGAGGGCGGGCGCCGAGGTCGAAACGACGCCGAGGAGGTACTGGACGATGCCGAGGCCGACGATCGCGCCGGCCCACTTGACCTTGGCGTCGCCGAGGCTGCCGATGGCGGCGACGATCAGGAGGACGACCATCAGGAGGACGATCAAAGAGCCGAGGATCGCGTGGGCCCCGAACGCGTCTTCGGTCGTCTTCTTGCCGATCGCGGCGCTTTCGGATTTGTGGACCGCGTCGAACGCGCCAAAGGCGGCGAGCCCGACCTGGACGACGACCAGGGCGAAGACGATCGCGGTCAGCCAGCGGAAGGTGGCGCGCATTGGGCGGAGCATATAGGGCGCGGATGACGCGGCTGAGAGCAGTTGGTTGTCCGATGGGCTAAGGACTACGAGTTCGAGCCGATGCTAGAACGGCATTGGAGCGCAATGCCGACCCTGCACGAGATCGGCGGACGACACGTCCGGGACGCGATACCATGAGCGGCCCTCGGGGCTATAGCTCAGCTGGGAGAGCGCGTCACTGGCAGTGACGAGGTCGTCGGTTCGAGCCCGACTAGCTCCATTCGCGAACCGCGTCGCGTCAGACGGACGCTCTCCGAGATCGCAGCGTCCTTTTGACGAGCGGTAGTTAGGGCAGCAGCTGAAACGCGTCGCGGTGGCGTGGTGTGACCGCGGCGAAATGGCGGCGGTCGAGGGTGACGAGTATTGGGGCGTCGAGTCGCTCTGCAAGAGCGATGACTGAGGCGTCTGTTCCTCCGAGGGGAAAGTCGGCGTACTGCTCGACGAGTTCCGTCATACGCGCGAAGTCTTCTCGGCTCGGCCCCTCGACGTCGAGCTTCCCAACCCCATCCAGAAACTTGCTCTCGGCCGCGGCGCCCAGTCGGCGCCCAACGAAGTACGTCGCCTCGGCTACGGCCAGCGCCGGCACGATCAGCCGCAGGTCCGCCCGGGATAGTGCCGTGCGACAGGCGATGTGGTCCTCGTCATCAGCGTCGGCTGCAGCGTAAAGCGGTCCAGCGTCAACGACGGCCAGCGACGTCATCCCACTCCTGCTCCAGCAGTCGCTCCATGTCTCGGGCGGTGGAGCGATGGCCACTGCGGCCGAGGTCCGCGAAGGCGAGCTCGCGGGGCTCGTTCTGGATTAGGCCGAGGTGCTGGGCGAGCGCGGTGCGCGTGACCTCGGACGCCGACGCATGCCGTCTGCGCGCCTCTCGGTCGAGCGCCTGGGCTAGGTCGTCAGGAAGAGACACGGTGGTGCGCCGCATCACTGCATACTAGCATCGCCCAGGCGTGTGAGCTCATTGGCTCACGATCGAAGCATCCGAGCGCCTATTGGCTCCCTTCTGCCCCATTCGCCGCGCCCTACAACGGCAGGTATGCGTGCCCTGGCAGTCTGCTTACGCACGTGTGGTAGACGCGCTTGCCCTTCAAAGTTCGCCCGTTACGCCGATGGGCGACGATCTCGACCGTGAAGGTACCTTGTGGCAGCCCGACCAGATTGACGGCGGTCGAGAGGCTCTTACCCTTCAACGTCTTCCTGTTCTTGCCGTCGACCTTGACCACCGCGGAGACGAGCCCGAGTTGCTTGACGTGCTGGATGTGGATCTTGAAATCGCGCTTGCTGGTGCACGCCTTGGGGCCCGCGGCCTTGGAGGGAAGCGTTCCGGTGGCGGGGATCGGCGGGGAAGGCGTCGGCTTGGGTTCCGGCGCCTTGGAGACGGTCGTGCCTTCGCCGACACAACTGGCGTCATAGTCGCCTTCCCAGGTGAGCGTTGCTTCGACGGTGCCGACTTTGCCGGTCTCGCCGTTGATCGTGAACAGGAACTGCGGCAGGCCGGTGGGCGTGTTCAGCTCAAGTCCGCTGAGGCTGGCGGTGCCGGTTTCGTCCAGTGGCACTTCCGGCAAGCCGAGAATCGGGTTGCCGTCTCCGTCGTCGAAGCCGATGCTGCCACTTGTGTAGGAGCTGCGGGCGGGCTGCAGCACACGCAGCGAGACGTAGTTCGCCGGCGTGCACTGTGGCTGGGGTACCACGAACTGCGAGGCCAGAACGCGGATCGTGCCTTCGCCGCACGCTTCTCCTGTGTACGCGTCGAAGCTCTCGATCTGCACGGGCAGGGTACCGCCATCGGCGTCAGAGTTCACCCAGATGCAGGTCGGACGCTGCGGGTCTGGGTTGACCGTGTAGAGGTAAGCGAATTCACCCGACGGGAAGGTCTTGGGAAAGTGTTCGCAGCCTTCGTCCTTCGAATAGTCGAAGCACTCGACATCTCCCACGGCGCCTCCGTAGTTGCCATTCGGAACGTACACCCTCGGCCCGAGCACGAGCGCGGGGCCGTTCCATGGGGACGACGCTTCGATCACGGAGCTCATCCCCGCCGGCGTGGCCGCTGCTTCGCCTTCGAGGTTGAAGCACTGGTCGGTTCCAGTCGGCAGGCACAGGCCGGTGAGCTTCCCGGTCGCGTCCAGCAACGGGAAGGGAGCGCCGTTGTCGGAGGCGTAGTTGACGCTTGGGAGCGTGACGGGCCAGGAGCCGCCGCAACTGCTCTGTGTCGTGTCGTCGAAGCACGCGAGCCGGTCGGTCCCTTCGATGTCCAGCGGGATGATTACCTTGCTGCCGATCGCAGCGATCGACGGTGAGGGGAACCCCTCGTCTTCGACGTTGCCCGCTCCGAACCCAACAATGTACGGCTGACCCGCGCACGCTTCGTCGGTGCTCACGTCGAAGCACATCAGCGCATTCTTCGCGCCGCTCTGACCGACTCCGCTCACGAAGCTGTACGCATACCAGCGGTTGCCGATCAGCACAGGGTCGCTGGCGCCGCTGATGCCGAAGGAGACGAGCGGCGCTTCGCCGACCGGGGTGAGTGCGGTGAAGCCGCAGAACGGGTCGGGGTTGGTGGGCGCGAGAGTGGTGTCGATGCACACCACGCCGGCGGTCCCGTCGCTCGTCCTGGTCGCGTAGAGGTAGAGCTTGCCGGTGTGCTGGTCCAAGTGCAGGCCGGGCTGCCCCGAGGTGGCGAAGTTGGCGCCCGTGCCCGTTTCGGTGATCGTCTCAGGCGAGAAGCAGGGTTCGGCGTTGGCCTGGTAGTGGCAGGCGACCTGGATCGTGGCCTGGTGGTGGAAGACGTTGTAGACGGCCGTTTCGGAGAGCGCCACGGCCCAACCGTCGCCACCGCCGTTGCCGTGGAAGTCAGAGGCGGGCGGAACCGGGATCGATGCTGTAGCGGAGTAGGTCGCGGTGTAGGTTTCGGACTTGGCCGCTGCCGAAGTCGCCATCGCCAGGCAGGCGGTGGCACAGGCCAGCAGCGCGATCGCCGTCGCCGGTCTCCGGGTGCCCGGGGCTGAGGAGTTCAAAGCCCTACGTGAGATCTTCAACATCGCTGTCATGCGGCACCCCCCTGTTCTGTGCGTGTACGCCGGGGAGGCTCAAACAGTCGTCTTGCGCCCTCCGCTTGTGCACGTCGTCCGTGCGCGCAACCGGCCAAATCGATCGACGTAATGTACACCCTATCTCGTACATATGTCGAGAGGAGCGCAGAACAGTCATGCCGGCGATCGAAAGATATGTCTGTCCTGCACCATGGGCAAAGCGCTTCCGTTGACTTCGGTTGACTCCATCCACAGAGCCGGCGGGAAGGATCCCGCCGGCCCGGAGTCTTGGGTTCTTAGAGCGTGCGTCGGCTTCGTTGGCAACGAGCACGCGGAACCGACCGGGGATTCGACAGGAAGGTGGGCTGAGACCGTGAAGTTGAGGAAGCGTTACCTGCCCGTGGCGGCCGTGCTCGGAGCCGGCGTCGCGATCGTGCCGGCTCTCGCTGACGCACCGTCTGAAGCGAAGCTCGAAGTCAACGAGAACTGCGTCGTGAACAGTTGGCCGTGCTGGGCGACTCCCGGCTCGGGGGCGAAACCGGCGCCCGCGAGCAAGATCGCGATCGCCGTCGGCGGCGAAGTCAAGTTCACCGACAACACCAGCACCAAAGCGAACATCGCGTGGACCGGAACCGTGCCGACCTGCTCCTCCGGCGTGCCGGTGAACCCCAACCCACCCCAGGCCCCCTGGGAAGGCACGTGTAGGTTCGAACAGCCCGGGACCTATACGTTCGAAAGCTCGACCCTCTTCAATGGCGGGCCGGGCGAGAACTACACCAAATACGAAATCGTGGCGGAAGCAGGAGGCGCCGGCACAAACACCGACACGACCACATCGACGAGGCCGAAGACCACAACGACAACGACCGCGCCAACGAGCCCAACGACCAAAACGACAACGACCGCGCCAACGAGCCCAACGACCAAAACGACGACGACCACACCGACGACGCGAAGCGAACTCAGTTACGGCTCCCTCTTGCAAGGGGGAGCCAAGGCGCTCGAGCTTGCCGGCAGCCAGCACGGATCGACTGTGCGCGGATCGATCGAGGTGTCAGAGGCCGACTCCGGCGGACGGCTGGAAGTCGGCCTGTTCGCCGCCGCTGCCTCGCTGGCCAAGGCGAGACACACGGAGCAGGTGCGGGTCGGACGGCTGACGCGCTTTCCGCTGAAGACGGGGAGCGTGTCCTTCTCGGTGCCACTGAGCGCCAGGGGCAAGGCCGTGTTGCGCCGCCACCGGCGCCTGGCGTTGACGGTGAAGCTCAAGCTCACGCCGCTGCACGGCGCAGCGGTGACGGTCACCCGCGGCGTGGTCGTTCGCGCCTGAGCGACCCACCGACCCGCCCATGGGCCGGTTCCAAGAAAGTCCACTTAGCGGACAAAACCTGCTAGTCTGGCACGGCTGCGGCGATGAGCCACGGCGCATGACATGGACAGACCGGACGGTCATCCCAAGCAGGACGAAGCGCCCCGGCAGGACGATGAGGCCGAGCGCGAGGGGATCACCCGCGGCGATCTGCTGAAGACCGCGGCGGCGGCAGCCCCCGGGATCTTGCTCGGCGGACGGGCGGCAGCGGCGGCTGCCGCGACACGCCCACGCCGGCACCGCACAGCGCCGGCGAACGGGAAGGTCGCGGGCATGAACGTGTTGCTCTTCTTGACCGACCAGCAGCGCGCGATCCAGCACTTCCCGCCGGGCTGGTCGGCGCGCAACCTGCCGGGCGTGACGAGGCTGCAGGAAAACGGGCTGACGTTCGTGAACGCTTTCACGAACGCGTGCATGTGTTCACCGGCGAGATCGACTCTGATGTCGGGCTACTTCCCGGCCCAGCACGGCGTCAAGTACACGCTCGAGACCGACATGCCGGCACCCGAATACCCGCAGGTCGAACTCGCGACGAGCCTCGCGAACCCGGCGAGCGTGGTGGCAGCAGCCGGCTACAGCCCGGTCTACAAGGGTAAGTTCCATTGCAACAAGCCGGCCAACGGCACGACGTGGGTTCCGGAGGACGTCAACAAGTACGGGTTCACCCGCTGGGACCCGCCGGATGCGGGCGCCAACCAGGACATCCCGGAGGAGGGTGGCGGCGTTTACGACAACGACGGGCGCTTCATGGACTCTCAGGGCACGCCTGAAGCGGGTACCGAGGGCGCGATCCAGTACCTGAGCGGGGCGGCCGCGCAGAGCCAGCCGTTCTTTATGGTCGTCTCGCTGGTCAACCCTCACGACGTGCTGTTCTACCCGAAGACGTACACCGAAGGGGGCTACGACGAATCGTGGCTGACCGGTGAGATCGGCTTGCCGGCGACGGTCAGCGAAAGCCTGTCGAGGAAGCCTGGGGTCCAGGAGCAGTTCCTGAAACTGTTCAACGCCTCTGGGCCGCTCCCGACGCTACAGATGAAACGTAACTACTTGAACTTTTACGGCAACCTGATGAAGGCCTCGGACGCTTATCTGGTGAAGATCCTCGACACGCTCGCGAAGACAGGCCTGCTCGAGAACACGCTCGTGATCGCGACCGCCGATCACGGCGAGATGGGCACCGCCCATGGCGGCCTGCGCCAGAAGAACTTCAACTTCTACGAGGAGTCGATCCGCGTCCCGCTGGTCTACTCGAACCCGAGACTGTTCAAGCGGCCCCGCACCAGCGACGCGCTCGTCTCGCACGTCGACTTCTTGCCGACGCTCGCGAGCCTCGTCGACGCGCCGGCCTCGGCGAGAGCGCCCTGGCAGGGGATCGACTACTCAGAACACATCCTCGGCGCCTCCCAGGCCTCGCCGCAGGACTACACCGTTTTTACCTACGACGACTGGCAATCGGGGCAGGCGAAGGGCCCGTACCCGCAACCGCCGAACCACATCGTCAGCATTCGCGAACGGCGTTACAAGCTGGCGCGCTACTACGACGCCGAAGGCAAAGCTCCCGACCAGTGGGAGATGTACGACCTGAAGGCCGATCCTCTCGAGCGCACGAATCTCGCCTACAAGCACCACAGACGTGACCTCGCCCAGGAGCGCGAATACAAACGGCTGCGCAGCAAGCTGGCGCACGTCGAACGGACGCGCTTGCAGCCGTTGAGTTGAGCGTCCCGCGCCGCCGTCCGTTCCTCGGGCGCCGCCCGGTCCCCGACTCGAGCCCGTCGAGGGCCGCAGAGAAAGCGCGCCCAGCTCGGCTCCTGGTAGCCTCGCCGGACCGATGGCCGACGAGCGGACCGACCTGCGGGAGCTGCTCGAGCGCAGGGCGCTGACCGAAGACGCGGGACGGCCAGACGCCGTCGAGCGCCGCCACGCGGGCGGGGGCAGGACCGCCAGGGAGAACATCGGCGAGCTGATCGACGAAGGCTCGTGGGTCGAGTACGGGCGCTTTGCGATCGCGGCCCAGCGCGCGCGCAGGGAGCTGCAGGAGCTGATCGAGCGCACGCCGGGCGACGGCCTGATCGCGGGCACCGCGAGGATCAATGGCCGAGAGTTCGGCGAGGAGCGTGCCGCGTGCGCGGTGCTGTCATACGACTACACGGTCCTGGCTGGCACCCAGGGAGCGCTGGGGCATCGCAAGAAGGACAGGCTGTTCGAGCTGATCGAGCGGATGAAGCTGCCGACGGTCCTGTTCGCCGAGGGCGGCGGCGGCCGGCCGGGCGACACTGACTATCCGGTCGTCTCGGCGCTCGACACTCGAGCGTTCGCGCTGTGGGCCAAGCTCTCGGGCCTGGTCCCGAGGATCGCGATCGTCAGGGGCATGTGCTTCGCGGGCAATGCGATGCTGGCGGGCTGCTCGGACTTGATCGTCGCCACCGAGGACGCCTCGATCGGCATGGGCGGGCCGGCGATGATCGCGGGCGGGGGCCTCGGCGAGGTCGCGCCCGAGGACGTCGGCCCGATCTCGATGCAGGCTCCGAACGGCGTGGTCGACCTGGTCGTCGCCGACGAGCGCGAGGCCGTCGCGGCGACCAAGCGCCTGCTGGGCTACTTCCAAGGTCCGCTTTCCTACCCCGCTACGTCCGCGGGCGCAGGTGCGGGCGGCGGCGGCGATGACGACGATGTAAGCGACGGCGACGACGAAGGCGGGCGTGGCGGCGTGCCCGACCAGACGCCGCTGCGTGAGATGGTGCCCGCGCGCGAGCGCAGGGCGTACCCGGTCAAGCCGATAATCGAGACGCTCGCCGACAAGGATTCGGCGACCTTCCTGCGCGAGCGTTACGCGCCCGAGCTCATGACCGCGCTGGTCCGGATCGAGGGCAGAGCTGTGGGCGTGATCGCCAACGACACGATGCATACGGCCGGCGCGATCACGAGCGACGCGGCGGACAAGGCGGCGCGGTTCATGCAGCTGTGCGACGCCTTCGGCCTGCCGGTCGTCTCGCTGGTCGACACCCCCGGCGTCATGGTCGGCCCGAAGGCCGAGCAGACCGGCTTGGTCAGGCACGCGTCGCGACTGCTCTTGGCGGGCGCCGCCCTGCGGGTGCCGCTGATCGCCGTGATCCTGAGACGCGGCTACGGCCTGGGCGCGCAGGCGATGACCGGCGGCAGCCTGCACGAGCCGCTCCTGACGGTCGCCTGGCCGAGCGCGCACCTCGGCCCGATGGGCCTGGAAGGGGCGGTCAGACTGGCCTTGCGCCGGGAGCTGGAGGCGATCGAGGACGAAGATGAGCGCGAGCGCCGGGTCAAGGAGCTGACGGTGGCGGCCCAGGAGAACGCGAAGGCCCTGAACGCGGCGACCCTGTTCGAGCTGGACGACGTGATCGATCCGGCCGACACGCGATCGGCGATCGCCGCGACGCTGACGGCCGCCGCCAATGCGCCACGGGAGCCGGGCCGCCGGTACGTGGATAGCTGGTAAGGCCAGTCGCCTCCCTCCGGTCAAGCTCCTTCTGAGAGCAGCTCTTCCAGGCGATCGTGCGATTCGGTCAGACCGCTCTCCATGCCGGAGGCGAGCATGCCGTCGCGTTCGGCGGTCGTGTGGAAGAGCGAGGTCGTCCTGACCAAGGCGCGCTCGCCGAGGTCCTCGAACTCGGCTGTCTCGACGATCACGTGGCCGGGCAGGCCCTCCCATTCGAAGGTCTGCACGATCCGCTCGTTCGGCACGATCTCGCGATAGACGCCTTTGAACGCCTGGTCGGGACCGGCGGGCTCGGACATCACGAAGCGCCAGCGCCCGCCGACCTTGACGTTCATCTCGTCGACGGTCGTGGTCATGCGCCGCGGCCCCCACCATCTCGGGATCAGCTCCGGATCGGTGAACGCGGCGTAGACGCGGTCGCGGGGGGCATCGAACACGCGCTCCGTGACGATCTTTCTGTCGGTCGGTGTGGTGAGCGTTGTCTTACCGGACATGCCGGCCTCCTTCGTCTCGTATCCAGCCGTTGTCATCGCTATCGCTTCTTCCGGTTAGTTCATTTGTGTCGCATCCGCCGCCGGTTTCACCCGTCGGGGCGACGCCTTCGACCAGCTCGCCGAGCCGGTCCAAGCGTTCGTCCAGCATCTGCCTGTAAAGCCCGATCCAATGCTCGACCTCGTCCAGACGCCCGGGTCCGAGAGCGCAACGACGTGCGCGACCGACCTTCTCGCTGCTTACGAGCCCGGCGCCTTCGAGAACGCTGACGTGCTTCTTGACGCCCGTCAGCGTCATGCCAAGCGGCCCTGCCAGCTCCGAGATGGTCGCGCCTCCAGCCGTGCCCAGCCGCCGCACGATCTCCCTGCGATTCGAGTCCGCCAGCGCCGCGAACGCCCTGTCCAACCCTTCCGCCGAATACTGAACCATATGGTTCAGAATAGCACGACGCCCGCGCGCGACCGGATCAGGGCGCCGATTGACGCGCTCCGTCGTTGGTGTTACCGTTGGTAATGTGAAAGCTAACTGTTATACTCAGCTGGTACAGTTGTTCTTGCCGCACACGGAATCGGACTGGGAGGAGCGATAACCATGAGCGGGACGAGGCAGAGGAGATGAGGCGCATCGTGTGGGCCTTGGCGACGATCCTCGCCGCGTCTGCGTGGCTGGCCCAACCGGCCCTCTCGGCCGACTCGGCGAGCACCTCGGCCAGCATCGCACCGTCGCTGAGCCCCAACCGAATCGGAGCGAAGGCGGCGCTGACGTTCCGGATCCACTATTCCAGCGGCGACCTTGGCGTGCCGGCGCCGGTGCGCCGCTCGATCCTGCGCTTCCCGAAAGGCCTCGGCTTGGAAATCCCGGTGCTGCGCAGCTGCAGCGCGGCGCGGCTGCGAGCGGAGGGCCCGAGCGGCTGCCCGGCCCAGTCTTGGCTCGGAGGCGGACACGCTTTGCTGGAGGCGCGCGCGGGCACCGAAGACATCGCCGAGACCGCCACGCTGTGGGCGTTTCTGGGACCGCCCCAGAACCTGAGCGCGACCGTCGAGATCTTTGCCCACGCCTACACTCCGCTCGACCAGGAGGAGGTGATCAGCGGCGAAGTGCTACCCGCCGAACCTCCTTACGGCGAAGAGCTGGTGATGTCGGTTCCGCCGATCCCGACGCTCGTATTCGAGCCCGAAGCGTCGGTCGTGAGCTTCTCGTTGACGATCGGCTCCGGGGCCGATCGCGGAGCGCACTCGAACGACACGGTCCGCCTGCCATCGCGCTGCCCGTCCGGCGGCTTTCCGTTCTCCGCCGAATTCACCTACGCCGACGGCTCCACCGGCACCGCCGCCGCCCAGAGCCCCTGCCCGCGATGAGGCGAGCAGGCAGACAGATCGTGAGCGTCCTCGCGGCCAGCGCCGTCGTTGCGCTGAGCGCCGTGGTGGCGGCGGGCGCGGACTCACGCCCGAGCCCAGCTCCGGCGGCGCACGCGGCAAAGACGATCGCGCTGAACGAGTCAGGTCATCTGCTCGAGACGAGCAGGCACAACTTTACCCTCAACGAGGAGGGCTCCGCGTCGGGCACCGCGGCCGGCAAGATCTACGTTCACCTGACGACCGTCTCGAGCACCAGGGTGACGGCCGAAATCAACATCTATCCGCACGGCGGCTCGCTGACCGGCCATGGGGCCGGCACCTACCATCGGGGCGCGACGACGATCAGCTTCTCCGGCTCGATGTCGATCGATCGTGGCACCGGAAGCTACGCCGGCGTTCACGGGTCGGGCCTCAGCTTCAGCGGCACGATCGAGGAATCGAACCATGACCCGATCACCGTGCACGTGAGCGGCCTCGTGTCGAGTTGAGCGCCCACTGGAGCTGAGACGAGTGCTCGAGCTGCAAGATCTGGTCAAGCACTATCCGGCGGTCGGCAGCGAGACGGTGCGGGCGATCGAAGGCGTCTCGTTGGAGGTTGCCCCGGGAGAGGCGGTGGCGCTCTACGGGCCGAGCGGATCGGGCAAGACGACCCTGCTGTTGATGATCGCGATGCTGCTGGAGCCAACTGCGGGCAAAGTGGTGATCGGCGGGCGTGACGTCGCCACGCTCTCCGAGCGCGAAGCGTCGCGGTTCAGGCTCTCAGAGCTCGGCTTCATCAGGCAGAGCTTCGACCTGCTGCCGGGCGTCAGCACGATCGACAACGCCACGCTCAAGCTATTGGCGTGCATGCGCTGGCGCGAGGCTCGGCGGGAGATCGCGCCGCTGCTGCGGCGCCTTGGCCTGGGCGAGCGCCTGAGCCACCGCTCGGAGATGCTTTCGATGGGCGAGCGCCAGCGCGTGATGATCGCCAGGGCGCTGTCGACCTCTCCCCGACTTCTGCTCGCCGACGAGCCGACCGGCAGCCTCGACACCAGGCGGGGCGGCGAAGTGCTCGAGCTGCTGCGCGAGCTCTGTCGCGAGCGCCAGGTGGCTGCCGTGATCGTCACTCACGACCCGCAGGCCGCCGACTACGCCGATCGCGTGCTCACACTGCGCGACGGCCGGCTGTGCGAGCATGCTCCCGAGGCCGAGGGCAAGGGACCGGCTGACGAGCCGGAGCCCGTTCCGGCGAGCGGCCTGGCCGAACGGGAGGAGCTGACCGTATCCGCCGACGCGGGCCGACCGTGAGCCCGGCGAACGTCTTTCATCTCTACCGCATACGTCTGCGCGCGCGCTGGTTCCAGGAGAGCCTGGCGATCGTCGGCATCGCGGCCGGCGTCGCTTTGCTGTTCGCCTCTCAGATCTCGAGCGCCAGCCTGCAAAGCTCGGTGAGGGTGCTCGCGCGGGGAATCGCCGGTGACGCCACGATCCAGCTCCTCGCACGCGCGCCGCAGGGGTTCCCGGAAAGCATCCTTCCACGCGTGCGCGCCTTGCCGGGCGTGCGTCTCGCGGCGCCTGTACTCGAAGCGGGCGCACAGGCCAGCGGTCCCCGGGGGAGCGCGCCGGTGCAGATGATCGGCGCCGACTCGAGCCTGTCGAAGCTCGGTGGCCTGCTCGTGCGCCACGCCGACCTGCGGCCGTTCGGCAGGGTCGGCGCGATAGCGCTGCCAGCGCCGCTGGCGCGCACGATCGGCGTGAGCGGCTTCGGCCAGGAAGTGATTCTCGAGATCGCCGGCCACAGGACCGAGGCGCCTCTATACGAGCGTCTCTCGGCGAGCCAGATCGGCCCGCTCGCCGCCAGTTCGGTAGCGATCGTGCCGTTGTTCTTCGCCCAGGAACTGACCGGCAGGCCGGCGCGCCTGAGCCGCATCCTCATCCGGCCGCAGCCGGGAGCACAGGCGCGCGTGCGCTCCGAGCTGGCCACGATTGCAGACGGAAAGCTGAACGTCGCGGGAATCGACTACGAAGAACGGCTGTTCGCGACCGCGGCCGCTGCCAGCAGCCAGTCGACCGCGCTGTTCGCGGCGATCAGCGCGCTCGTGGGCTTCCTGTTCGCGTTCAACGCCGTCCTCTTCACGGTCCCCCAGCGCCGGCGCCTGATCGCCGACCTGCGCCGCGACGGCTACACGCCGCGCACAGTGACCGCCGTGCTGGCGTTCGACGCGCTCGTGCTCGGCCTGATCGCCTGCGCGCTCGGGCTCGTGCTCGGCGACGAGCTGTCGATCCACGTACTGCACTCGGACCCGGCCTTCCTCTCGCTCGCCTTCGCCGTCGGCGACGAGCGGGCGATCGACGCCCAGATCATTGCCCTGGCGCTCGCCGGCGGGATGCTCGCTGCCGCCGTCGCGGTGCTCGTGCCGCTGCGCGAGATCCTCGCCCGGGACCCGCACGACCGCGCTCCCCGTCTGAACCATGGCGCTCCTCGCCTCGGCCCGGGCTGGATGGCGCTGGCGGGCGCAGCCTGCTTTCTGACCGCCACCGCAATCCTGCTGGCCGCGCCCGACGCGGCGATCCCCGGCATGGTCCTGCTCGTCGCCGCGCTCTTGCTTGTATTGCCCTTCGCGCTGCGAAGCGCGCTCGCGCTGACCGCACGCGTGGCGCGGCGCTTCGTCGGCGCGGTGCCCCACATCGCCACTATGGAGCTGGGCTCCGCCGGGGCCCGCGCGCTGGCGATCGCCGCCACGGGAGCGGTCGCGATCTTCGGCAGCGTCGCGATCCAGGGGGCGCACGGCGACCTGCTCGCGGGCCTCGAACGCTCGGCGCGCGAAACGAACGCGGCCGCCGACGTCGTCCTCGCCCCCGCCGGCTCGTACAACCTGCTGAGCACGACCCCGTTCGCACCGGCCCGCAGACGCGCGCTGGAACGGCTGCCGGGCGTGCGGGCGGTCGGCCTGTATCGCGGCGGCCTGCTCGACTACGGCGCCCGTCGCGCGCTTGTCATGGCCCCACCGGCGGGCTTTGAGCCGCTGCTCGCAACGGGCCAGCTCCTTTCCGGCGAACCGCGCCTGGCCGAGGCCCGGGTGCGGGCCGGCGGGTGGGCGATGCTCTCGCAAGCGCTGGCCGCCGAACACGGCCTGCACGTCGGCCAGGCGTTCACCCTGCCGAGCCCCGACCCGACGCGGCTGCGTGTCGCCGCGCTGTCCACGAACCTCGGCTGGGCGCCGGGGGCGATCGTGATCAGTGCGAGCACCTACGCCCACGCCTGGGCAAGCTCGGAAGCGAGCGCTTACGAGATCGCGCTGGCCTCCGGCTTTCCGCCTGCACGAGCGATGCGCGAGATCCGCGACGCCCTGGGACCTGGCTCCGGATTGGCCGTGCAGAGCACCGCCCAGCGCACCGCCGCCCAGGACGCGCTCAGCCGGCAGGCGCTCTCGCGACTGACCCAGATCGCCGCGCTGATCCCGATCGCCGCCGTACTGGCGATGGCCGCGGCGCTCGGCGCGATGATCTGGCAGCGACGGCCGCGCCTCGCCAAGCTCAAGCTCGAGGGCCTGGCGCACGCCCAGCTGTGGCACACGATCCTCTTCGAAAGCGTTCTGCTGCTCAGCGTCGGCTGCCTGATCGGCGCGCTGTTCGGCCTTTACGGGCAGCAGCTTGCCGACAGGGCGCTCGCGCAGACGATCAACTTCCCGGTCCTCTACTCGGTCACGGCGATGACGGCCTTCGGCAGCCTCGTGCTCGTGACGGCGACGGCGACCGCGATCCTCGCCGTCCCCGGATACCTCGCCGCCTCCGTGCCGGCCGCCCTGGCGCTGCAAGAGTGAGCCCAGCCATGAGCCGTCCTTACCGCCAAGTGGCGCGGGAGCGCGCCCAGCGCCATACCCGCGAAGCCTTGCTGAACGCCGTCGAAGAGAAGCTCGCCGGGGGCGGCTGGGCCAAGACGTCGCTCGAGTCGTTGGCGGCGAATGCGGGCGTCACCAAGCAGACCGCGCTACGGCACTTCGGCTCCAAGGAAGGCCTGCTCGAGGCGGCGGTCGCCCGCGCGAGCGAGATCGTGCGCCGCGAACGCGCCCAGGCGCCCACGGAAGACATTCCCGGCGCCGTTCAGAACCTCATGAACCACTACGAGCGCTGGGGCAAGATCGTCTTGCGGGTGCTCGCCGAGGAGCACCGCGGCGCGCTGGTGCGCAAGTTCACCGACCGCGGCCGCCAGGTCCATCACGAGTGGGTCGAGCGCACGTTCGAGCCCGAGCTGGCCGCGCTCGACGCTCGGGCGCGCCGGCTGCGCGAAGCCCAGCTCGTGGCTGTGTGCGACGTGTACGTGTGGAAGCTGCTGCGCGACGACATGGGACTTGGTGTAGCAGACACCGAAATCGCGTTGACCGAGATCGTCGAAGGCATCCTCGGAACCTGACTGAAGGCCACAACAGCTCCAGATGGCGCGCATCCTTACCTACACCTCGCCCGCACGCGGCCACCTCTACCCGGCCGTGCCGATCGTGCGCGAGCTTCGCTCTCGCGGACACGAGACGGTCCTGTACGGGCTCGCGTCCGAGGTCGGGCCCGTCCGCGCGCTCGGCATCGAGATGTGGCCGCTCTCGGGCGAGGTGGAACGGATCGAGCTCGACGACTACCGGGCCCGCACCGTCGCCGAGATGGGTCTGCGCGCGCTTTCGACCTTCGCCAGGCGGGCACAGCCCGAGACGCTCGACCTGGCGAAGGCACTGGAAGATCACGATCCTGACGTCGTGCTCGTCGACGTCAATTGCTGGGGCGCGGCGGCGGTGGCCGAGTCCTCTTCTCGCCCGTGGGCGATGTATTCGCCGTTCCTGTTGATGCTCTCCTCGCGCCAGGCCCCTCCGTTCGGTATGGGGCTCGCGCCGATGGGCGGCCCGTTCGGGCGCGCACGCGACGGGATCGTGCGCGCCGTCAACAGGATCGGGATCGACAGGACCGTCCTGCCCAACCTCAACCCTTTGCGAGCGCGCCACGGCCTGTCGCGGCTCCGCCACTTCGAGGAGCTGTTCGCCGAGCCGGACCTGCTGTTGGCGCTGACCGCCGAGGGCTTCGAGTATCCGCGCTCGGACTGGCCCGCGAACGTGAAGTTCGTGGGCCCGATGAACTGGTCTCCGCCGGGGCGGCCCCCACCCGAGCGTTCTTCGCCAGAGCGAGCTTCGACCGTAGAATCCCGACCGGAGCGGACGCCTGCGCAAGAGCGGTCTTCCCCGGAGTCGCCGCCCGCTTGCGCTCCCGACGCGCGCTTCGCGGCGGACTCGAATCCTTCGCGCGGGCAGCAGAGGCCCCTGATCCTCGTCACCTGTTCGACCGAGCGCCAGCGCGACAAGCGTCTGCTGCACGTAGCGCTGCAAGCGCTGCCGGACGCGGGCATGTCGGTGCTGGGGACCTCGGCCGCGCACGACCCAGCCGAGTTCGAAGCGCCTCCGGGCAGCATGGTCGTCCGTTACGCCTCACACGACGAGGTGCTGGGGCGGGCCGCGTGCGTGGTCTGTCATGGCGGCATGGGCATCACCCAGAAGGCGCTCGCCGCCGGGATACCGGTCGTCGTGGTCCCGTATGGACGCGACCAGCGCGAGACCGCGCGGCGGGTGCAGATCGCCGGCGCCGGCGCCTGGCTATCGCCGCGAAAGCTCACCGGCGAGCGCCTGCTCGCCGCGGTTCGGACGGCGCTCGGCGCTCGTTCGGGTGCGCGGCGTGTCGGTCAGGCATTCGCGCGCGCCGGTGGCGCCGCCGCGGCGGCCGATTCCCTGGAGGCGATTCTGGGCCCGGCCAGCGCAGCGAACGCGGCGGCCGCGACCAAGGCGGCGGGCACGGCCGCCCGCGGGCGCGAACCTTGACAGCCTCACCACCGCGCGAGAGGATGCGGCTGCTCTGGCGACATCGGATCTGACACTCAGAGGGGCTAACTGACGATGACAGGCGTGTTGTACGGGCTCGCGCGCTTCTGCGTGCGCCACCGTTTCGCGGTCTTCGCGGCCTGGCTGATCGGCACGGTCGCGCTGGTGGGAGCCTCCCACCGCCTCGGCGAAAATACGAGCGAAAACCTGTCGTTGCCGGGCACCGACAGCCAGCGCGCCACCGATGCGCTGGCGGGCGCGTTCCCAGACCAGTCCAACGGCACGAGCCCGATCGTGCTGCACGTCCACAACGGCAAATTGACCGAACCGAAGTACGCCTCGGCGGTGAACGAAGCGGTTGCCGGCGTCGCCAAAGCCAAGCACGTGGCCTCGGTCACGAACCCGCTCTCCCCGCAGGGCGCCTCGGCCCTGAGCAAGGACCAGATGACCGGCTACATGTCGGTGACGCTGGCGGTCAGCCCTGGCGAACTGTCGGTTTCCGAAGCCAAGACGATCGTCGAAGCGGCCGAAAAGCCTGCAAAGGAGGCGGGCCTGGAGGTCGAGACGGGCGGCCCGATCGGCCAGAAGATCTCAAAGCCTTCGACCGAGTCCAGCGAGCTGATCGGAATCGTCGCGGCGATGGCGATCCTGACGTTCGCCTTCGGCACGATCGTGGCGATGCTGCTGCCGATCTTCAACGCGATCCTGGCCTTGCTGAGCGCTCTGGCGATCATCAGGCTGCTCGGCCACGTGACGACCGTGCCCAGCGTCGCGCCGACCCTGGCGACGATGATCGGGCTGGGGGTCGGGATCGACTACGCCCTGTTCATCGTGACGCGCCACTTCAGGGGCCTCGGCGACGGCCTGGACATGGACGAGTCGATCGCGCGGGCAGCCGCGACATCCGGTGGCGCCGTGTTCTTCGCGGGCAGCACGGTCACGATCGCGCTCGTCTCGCTGGCGGTCGCCCACATCCCGCTGGTGACGACGATGGGCTTGATGGCGGGCGTGGCGGTCGTCGTGGCGGTGCTCGCCGCGCTGACGCTGCTGCCGGCGACGCTTGCGATAGTCGGTCCCCGGATCCAGATGCTGCGCGTGCGTCCGCCCCACCGCGAACTGCGGCCAGACACGCAGACCGAACGGGGGCTGTGGGCGAAATGGGCGAACAAAATCGCCAGGCATCCGGCGATCGCGGGCCTGGCGGCGCTCGCGATCCTGCTGCCGTTGATGGTCCCGCTGCTGTCGCTGAACCTGGGCCAGCAGGACAACGCGGCGCTGTCGACGTCGACGACCGCGCGCAAAGCGTATGACCTGCTCGCCGAGAGCTTCGGCGCCGGGGTCAACGGTCCGCTGCTGGTCGCGGTCTCGCTGGGCTCGCCTGCCCAGGCGCCGCCGAGCTCGCAGGGATCGAAGTCCCAGAACGGCTCGCAGAAGTCGTCTTCGGCGAGTTCCGCGAGCGGCGCCGCCCAGAGCGACCCGCGCGCCGGCGACCCGCGGCTACAGACCTTGCAGAAGGATGTCGCCGCCACCAAGGGCGTCGCGGCGGTCACTCCGATCCAGATCGACAAGGCCGGGACGACGGCCTACTTCGACGCGATCGCCGATTCGGGCCCGGCCGAACGGACGACCGAAGACCTGGTCGCAAGGCTGCGCGAGGACACGATCCCCGAAGCCGAGCACAACACGAACATGACGGCCCACGTCGGCGGCAGCACGGCGGGCTTCGTGGATCTGGCCTCGAGGATCTCCGACAAGCTGCCCCTACAGATCCTGGTGGTGATCGCGCTCAGCTTCATCCTGTTGACCTTGGCCTTCCGCACGATCGTGATCCCGACGCAGGCGGCGATCATGAACCTGCTGTCGATCGCGGCCTCCTACGGCGTGCTGACCGCCATCTTCCAGTACGGCTGGCTGGGCGGCGCGATCGGCCTGGAAGGCCCGGTGCCGGTCGTCTCCTACGTGCCGCTCTTCATGTTCGCCGTGCTGTTCGGCCTGTCGATGGACTACGAGGTCTTCTTGGTCAGCCAGATCGAGGAGCACGTGCATTCCGGCCAGGACAATCGCGAATCGGTCGTCTCCGGGCTCGTCACGAGCGCGCGGGTGATCACCTCGGCCGCTTTCATCATGGTCTTCGTGTTCGGCAGCTTCGTGCTCAACGGCGATCCGACGGTCAAGCAGTTCGGCGTCGGCCTGGCGGTCGCGGTGATCCTCGACGCGACCGTCGTGCGCTGCCTGCTCGTGCCGGCCCTGATGCTGATGATGGGCAAGGTCAACTGGTACATGCCGCGCTGGCTGGACCGGCGCCTGCCCCACATGAGCATCGAGGGAGCCGAGTTCTTCCTCGCCAAAGACTACGAGTCGATCGAGGGCGCCGCGGCCGGCGGCGAGGCGGTCGGGGCCAAGCGCTGACTTGGAACCTGTTTCAAAATAGGCGGTGCGGTCGGGGCGTCCAGGGGCGAATCCGGACGTGCCGATCTTTTGAAGAACGACGAAGGCCGCGGCAGTCGCTAGAGGGCTGCCACGGCCTCGCCTGGATGGAGGTTGATCTGATCCGTTCGGAATGGAGCAGCGGCGAGATACGTTTCGGGCGCTTTACTTCTTGGGGCAGGGCTCCTTGGCCGTCGCTTCGGCGGTCGCGCCGCCGTAGAAGCTCATGACCGTCTTTAGCGGGAACCC
>DATJWI010000155.1:0-3256 GCA_035501375.1 Solirubrobacteraceae bacterium | reverse complement strand
GCTCGCCGGTGACGAGCAGGATCTCGTCCTTTGAGAAGAAGCCCGAGAACGGCGGGATCCCGGACAGGGCGAGGCCGCCGATGATGAAACAGGCGAACGTGAACGGCAGAGCCTTACGAAAGCCGCCCATCTTCTCGAGCGACTGCTCGCCTCCCATCGCGCCGATGATCGAGCCGGCGCCCATGAACAGGAGGGCCTTGAAGAAGGCGTGAGTCATCAGGTGGAACATGCCAGCCGCGTATGCGCCGACGGACTCGCCCATGATCATGTAGCCGATCTGGGACATGGTCGAGTAGGCGATCACCCGCTTGATGTCGGTCTGCGTCAGGGCGATCGTGCCCGCGATCAAGAGCGTCAGGGCGCCGATCGCCGCGCCCGTGTCCTGGGCCGCGGGGGCCAGTTCGAAGAGGACGTGCATGCGCGCGATCAGGTAGACGCCGGCGGTGACCATCGTCGCGGCGTGGATCAACGCGCTGACCGGCGTGGGGCCCTCCATCGCGTCCGGGAGCCAGGTGTGCAGCGGGATCTGGGCGGACTTGGCGAAGGCGCCGACCAGCAAGAGCAGGCAGCCGGCGACGATGTCGGCTTCGCCTGAGTGAAAGACGTTCGGGGCGGCTTGGAACGTGCCGACGAAGTCGAGCGTTTTGGTGTGCTTGAAGATGAAGTAGGTCCCGAGCACGAGGCCGGCGTCGCCGAGCACGTTGATCACGAAAGCCTTGATCCCGGCTTTCGTGGCGGTCGTGCGCCTGTACCAGAAGGAGATCAACAGGTAAGAGGCCGCGCCGACGAAAGCCCAGCCGACGATCAACAGCAGGAAGTTGCCGGCCAGGACCAGCAGGAGCATCGAGAACACGAAGAAGTTCAGGTACGCGAAGTACCTGGCGAAGCCACGATCCTCTTCGAGGTAGGAGATCGAGTAGAGATGGATCATCGTCGAGATCCCGGAGACGATCAGGATCATGAAGACCGACAGAGGGTCGACCAGGATCGAGACCTTCGCGTTGACCCCGACGGTATTGGCGTAATTCCATAGGGTTGAGGTCAGCTCTCGATCAGAAGAGGAATGACTCTCCAGCGAGATCAAAGCTCCCAGGGCCGCCAAGAAAGCGAGACCGATCGCCGCCGTGCCGATCACCCCGGCGCTCCTGCCCGGCAAGCGCTTGTAACCGAAGGCGATCGTCAGCGTTCCGACGAGCGGAAACGCGAGCACCAGCCAGCCCCAGGTCGTCGTGCTCATGAGGGGCCATCCTGGGTTCGCAGGGCAAGCCAGACAAGGACGCAGGGAGCGTGGCGTGTTTGGCACGCGAGCGACTGAGGACGCCGTATGGCGCCGCCATGCGAACCCAGGATCATCCCTGCAACTCCCTCAGCTCGTCCACGTCCACGGGCAGCCGGCGCCGGTGGATCGCCACGATCATGCCCAGGCCGATGCATACCTCGCAGGCGGCGACCGTCATCACGACGATCGCAAGGATCTGGCCGTCGCCGTTGCCCCACATCCGCGCGAACGCGATCAGGGCGAGGTTGGCGCCGTTGAGCATCAGCTCCAGGCACAGCAACACGACCAGCGGGTTGCGCCGCACCATCACGCCGGCCGCGCCGAGCGCGAACACGATCGCCGAGACCGCCAAATACCAGCCGATCGCCACTACCAGCCGTCCCCTTCGCTCGCGCTTCCCGCGCCGGCGCCGGCGCCGACCGGCTCGCCGGAGCTTGCCCGCCCGGGGTCGCTCGGGCGGCCGTCGGGCATGCTCTCGGCGGCGCTCTGCGCGCGCGCGAGCGCTGCTTCGTAGGACACGCCGCCGACGCCCTCGGCCATCGTGCCCGACTCGCGTGGCCTCAGCAGGTCGAGCGGAGTCAGACGTTCCCGCTCCTCCTCGTCCTCCTCGAGGCCGATCCGTCTCCGGGCCAGGACGACCGCGCCGACAGCCGCGACCGTCAACAGGAAGGAGGCGACCTCGAACACGATCAAGAATTTCGTGAGCAGCAGTTCGCCGATGTAAGCCGGGGTGCCGTACGCGTGCGGCCCGGGCGCGTACGGCGCGCCTTCGCCGCCGACGGCCTTCAGGCCGGTCCCGAGCAGCGCGATCAAGAGCTCTACCAGCAGCGCCCCCCCAAGGATCGCCGCGCCCAGTCGCAGCTGCGCGCCCGCGGGCCCGCGCCCGCGCAACAGATCGCCGACTGGCTCCTCGCGGCCGCCGACGTAGGCGACCACGAACACGTACAGGACCATCACCGCGCCCGCATACACGACCACCTGCACGGCCGCCACGAATTCGGCGCGCAACAGCAGGAAGAGGACAGCCAAGGCCAGCAGGTGGCCGACCAGGGCGAGCACCGCGTAGAACGGATCCCTCAGCATCACCACGCCGACCGCGCCCGCGATAGCGCCGAAGCCGGCGATGAAGAACAGGACGGCGCTCACCTCCAGCTCCCTCCTGAGGCCGGGCGCTGGGCGCCGGAGGTGCGGTTTGGGGTGTGTACTCCGGTGGTGGTGGTCATTCGCCCTCGTTCCTCAACGGCGTGCGCTCCAGGGGCTCGGCCAGCAGCATCTCCTTGGTGAAGATCAGGTCGGTCCTGTCGTAGTCCGAGAGCTCGTAATCGTGGCCCATCGTGATCGCGTCGAACGGGCAAGCCACCTCGCAGTAGCCGCAGAAGATGCACCTCGACAGGTTGATCTCGTACACGGCCGCATACCGCTCGCCCGCGGAGACCCTGTTCTCAGGCGTGTTCTCGGCGGCGACCACCCTGATGCAGTCGGCCGGACAGGCGGCGGCGCAGAGCGAGCAGCCGACGCACTTCTCCAGGCCGGCGTGGGCGGGGTCCGAACTCTCGAAACGGTGCAGCTTGTGCCGGCCCCTGAACCTCGGATACACGGGCGTCTTCTGCTCGGGGTACTGGACCGTCACCGGTTTCTCCAGCATCCGCCCGAACGTCGTCGCCAGGCCGCGCGCCGTCTCCCTGAACGTCCGCCACGTGCCCCGGGCGGCCCCGGGCGCCGGCGTGCGCTTGACCTCGATCACGTCCTCGCCTGGGGACCACATCAGTGCGTCACCACCACCAGCACCGCCGTCACGAGCGCGTTCAGGGTCGCCAGCGGCAGCAGCACCTTCCAGCCGAAGCTCATCAGCTGGTCATACCTGAGCCTTGGCAGCGTCGCCCTTACCCAGATGAACAGGAACGTGACCAGGCCCATCTTGAAGAGCACCACGATCGGGTCGACCCAACCGGGCGGATGGATGCCGAACGGCATCAG
>DATJWI010000154.1:0-4111 GCA_035501375.1 Solirubrobacteraceae bacterium | reverse complement strand
CAAGCCAAAGCCGACGAGCCCCGGCAGGAGATTCGTCTCCTACCCGGACTTCGCCGAGGTCACGAAGACCGAGCCCGAGAAGACGCTCGTCGAAGGCCTCAAGAAGAGCGGCGGTCGCAACGCCCACGGGCGCAAGACCTCAAGGCATCGTGGCGGCGGCGCCAAGCGCGCCTATCGCAAAATCGACTTCAAGCGCCGCAAGGACGGTGTGCCGGCGAAGGTCGCGGCGATCGAGTACGACCCGAATCGCTCTTCTTACATCGCGCTGCTGCATTACGCGGACGGCGAGAAGCGCTACATCCTGGCGCCCCAGCGTCTGACCGTCGGGATGACGGTCTCATCTGGCGATGACGCCGACATCGCGGTCGGCAACTGCCTGTCCTTGGAGCGGATGCCGGTCGGCACGGTCATCCACAACGTCGAGCTGAAGCCCGGACGCGGCGGCCAGATGGCCAGGTCGGCAGGCGCCTCGGTGCAGCTGATGGCCAAGGACGGCGACATGGCCACGCTGAGGCTGCCCTCCGGCGAGATGCGGATGGTCAGGGCCGAGTGCCGAGCCACGGTCGGGGTGATCGGCAACGCCGACCACCAGAACGTGAAGGTCGGCAAGGCCGGTCGCAAGCGTCACCTCGGCGTGCGCCCGCAGACCAGAGGCACGGCCATGAACCCGGTCGATCACCCGCACGGCGGCGGCGAGGGCTCGACCACCGCCGGGCGTCACCCTGTGACGCCGTGGGGCGTCCCGACCCTCGGCTACAGGACCCGCAAAACGAGGAAGGACTCCGACAAGTACATCGTCAGGGGTAGGCGCCGCGGGAAGGGCAAGAGCCGATGAGCGTGTCTTCCAAAAACACGGTGCTGCGCGCGTGTGTGCGCGCGCGCGCGAATGCGCACGAAGAGATGAGTCGACCATGAGCAGATCGAGCAAGAAGGGTCCGTGGGTGCAGGAGCGTCTGCTCGCCCGGATCGAGGCTTTGAACGCCGAGAACAACAAAAAAATGCTGAGGACCTGGTCGCGGGCGTCGACGATCTTCCCGGAGATGGTCGGCCACACGATTGCGGTACATGACGGCAAGAAACACGTGCCTGTGTTCATCTCGGAGTCGATGGTCGGCCACAAGCTCGGAGAGTTCGCGCCCACCCGCGTCTTCAGGGGACACGCCGGCTCTGGGAAGGTCCGATGAGCGCCGAGGAGGAGAAGGACGTGGTCGCCGAGGGCGATGCTCCGGCGACGGGCGTCGAGGCTAAGACCAAAGAGGCCAAGACGAAGCCCGCCAAGGAGGCCGCGTCGAAACCGGCTGCCAAAAAACGCGCCGCCAGAAAACCTGCCGCCAAGAAAGAGCCCGCCGAGACGGCCGTGAAGCCCGACGAGGAGCCCGTCGAGACCGCCGAGCAGAAGGACGAGCCCGAGCCCCGGCCCGCGCGGGCGGCCGCGAAGAAACCGGCGCGGCGCAGGGTCGTGCAGGCCAAAGCGCGCTACGTGAGGTCCTCGACGCGCAAGGCCAGAATGGTGTGCGGCCACATACGCGGCAAGAGCGTGATCGAAGCTCGCGCTATCCTCGCGTTCACCCCGCGCGAGGTGGCGCGTGACTGGAGCAAGCTCTTGGAGTCGGCGGTAGCGAACGCCGAACACAACCACGAACTGCTCGAGGACGACCTGGTCGTGCGGGAGGCCTACGCCGACGAGGGCCCCACGATCAAGCGGTTTCGTCCCCGAGCAATGGGCCGGGCCACCCCGATTCACAAGCGTACGAGCCACCTGACGATCGCATTGAGCACCGACGACAAGCAACAGAAGAGCTGAGAAAGAGTTAGATGGGACAGAAGGTTCATCCAGAGGCGATGCGGGTCGGCTATATCCACGACTGGAAGTCGAACTGGTTCAACGAGCGCTCGTTCGGCGAGTACCTGGCCGAGGACATCAGGGTGCGCGAGCACATCATCGGCAAGCTGGCCCACGCCGGGCTGTCGGAGATCACGATCCGCAAGGACGCCAACGAACTCGAGGTCAACATCCATACGGCCAGGCCGGGCATCGTGATCGGCAAGTCGGGCACCGAAGTCGACGCTCTGCGCAGGGACCTGCACAAGCTGACCAACAAGCAGATCAAGGTCAACATCCTCGAGATCAAGAGGCCCGAGCTGGACGCCAAGCTGGTCGCGCAGTCGATTGCCGAGCAGCTGCAGAACAGGGTCGCCTTCAGGCGCGCGATGAAGCGGGCTCTGACGAGCGCGATGCGCTCGGGCGCCAAGGGCGTCAAGGTGCAGGTGTCCGGTCGCCTCGGCGGCGCCGAGATGGCGCGAACCGAGGGCTATTCCGACGGTCGCGTACCGCTGCACACCCTCCGCGCCGACATCGACTACGGCTTCTACGAGGCGCGCACCACGTTCGGGCGCATCGGCGTGAAGTGCTGGATGAACAAGGGCGAGATCATGCCCGAGGGCTATACCGGCGCCGACCTGACCGACATGACGGCGCCCGCGGCCCCGAGCAACGACCGCGAGGGCCGTGGTGGACGTGACGGGCGTGGTGGTGGCGATGGTCGTGGTCGCGGCGGTCGTGGCGGCGGGCGCGGGCCTGGCGGGCGCGGTCCCGGCGGTGGCGGTGGCGGTGGTGGGCGCGGACCGGGCGGCGGCGGTGGGCGCGGACCCGGTGGTGGCGGACGTGGACCGGGCGGCGGCGGTGGGCGCGGCCGGTCGGGCGACGGAGGCGCACGCTGATGCTGTCCCCCAAGCGCGTCAAGCATCGCAAGCAGCACCGCGGGCGTCGCGGCGGTGTATCGCGCGGTCAGGTCAAGGTGCAGTTCGGCGAGTACGGGCTGAAGGCGCTCGAGGAGGGCTGGCTGACGAACCGCCAGATCGAGGCTGCCCGAATCGCGATGACCAGGAAGATCAAGCGTGGAGGCAAGGTCTGGATCAACGTGTTCCCGGACAAGCCCGTCACCAAGAAGCCGGCCGAGACGAGAATGGGCTCGGGCAAGGGCTCGCCCGAAGGCTGGGTTGCGGTCGTCAAGCCGGGCCGGGTCATGTTCGAGCTGGCCGGCGTTCCCGAGCCGCTCGCCCGCGACGCGATCCGACTGGCCGCCCACAAGCTGCCGGTGAAGTCCAAGTTCGTGCTGCGCGAGGACTAGGCTCGAGGAGCAGCCCAAATGGACGCCAAGGAGATCAGAGACCTCGACGACAAAGAACTGAAGGCGCGGATCGCGACGCTGCGCAAGGACCTGTTTGGCCTGCGCTTCGCCAACGCCACCGGCGAACTGGACGACACCGCGGGCATCGGCCGCGCGAGACGCGATCTGGCGCGTGCTTTGACCGTGGCCAACGAACGCTCTCCGGCCGTCGGCGCACGCCGCGCCAGCTGACGGTTTAGAGCATGGATTATCGGTAACCGAACGAGACGACAGAGATGGCTGACGAGAACAACGACAACACCACCGAGGACGAGACTTCACCCGCTGCCGAGGCTGCGCCCGAGACCCCGGCCGTAGCCGAGGACGCCGCCTCCGAGGAGACAGCGCCCGAGGGCGTTGGCGAGGACGCCGGGACAGAGGCCGAGCAGCAGGCCCCCGCCGAGCAGCTATCGCCCAAGGAGCGCCGTCGCAGGACGCGCTCGAAGCACTCCCCCGAGAAGGCGCGGCCGCGGCGCTCGCCCGAGGAGCGCCATGCCGAGCGTGCGGCCGAGCGCAAGACCAAGGCGCTCCGGCGCCGGACCCGCCGCTCCCAGGAACGCGCCAAACGGGCGGCGGCGCGTGAGCGCGAAGGCGTAGCGGCCGGTGTCGCGGCGCAGGCCCCGACGACCCCGAAGTCCGAGGGAGCGCGCAAGGTGAGGCAGGGCATCGTCGTCTCGAACAAGGCCGACAAGACGATCACGGTCCGTATAGATACTGCGCGCAGACACCGGCGCTACGAGAAGATCGTGCGCAGCTCGACCACTCTGCACGCACACGACGAGGACAACGACGCCCATGAGGGCGACGTCGTCAGGGTGATCGAGAGCAGGCCACTGTCGCGGAGCAAGCGCTGGAGGCTCGTCGACGTGGTGGAGCGGGCCAGATGATCCAGAACGAGACGAGGCTGAGGGTGGCCGACAACACGGGCGCCCGGGAGATCC
>DATJWI010000153.1:0-2446 GCA_035501375.1 Solirubrobacteraceae bacterium | reverse complement strand
GGGCCTGACCCTCCGACTGTCGTAGGCCAGGCCGTCGATCACGACGTCCGTCGCCGCGTCGGGAACGAACGCGATGCCGGCGAGCAGCTCGCCAAGCTTCATCTGCACGGCCACGGCGGCCGCTCGCGACCGCGTGATCTTTGCGACGGCACGCCCCAAGTCTAGTTTCCGGGGCCGCCAGAGCCGGCGGGCCTCAGCCCGGCGGGACCCTCAGGTAAGGCAACGCGAAGGACATGATCTGGCCGAACGCCGGCGCTGCGACCGTGCCACCGTAGATCGAGCCGGCGCTCGGTTCGTCGACGACGACCGCGCACAAAAGCTTCGGATCGGAGGCCGGTGCGAAGCCGATAAAGGACGCCACGTACGCCGATTCTGAGTATTTGCCGGTGGCCGGGTCGATCTTGGAGGCGGTGCCGGTCTTGCCGGCCAGCTGATATCCGGGGACCGAGATCTCCGAAGCGGTGCCTTCGGGCCCGAGCACCCCCTTCAGCATGTCCCTGATCTCCGACGCCGTCCTCGCCGAGATCACGCGGCGCCCGGCCTGCCCAGGCTCTGGCTTGCCGTCGATCCTCGAGATGATGTGTGGCCTGCGCAGGACGCCGCCGTCGGCGATCGTCGCGTAGGCGCTGACCATCTGCATCGGCGTCACCAGCTCGCCCTGGCCGATCGGCAGATTGCCCATCGAAGAGCCCGAATATTCGCTGAGCGGCAATGTCGCGCCGGTTTCCTCGCCCGGCAGTTCGACACCGGTCCTCGCCCCGAAACCGTAACGGTGCACCCATTCGTTGAACGCGTCCTTGCCCTCGAGCAGCCCGATCTTGATCGCGCCGATATTGCTCGACCTGGCCAAGATTTCGGCGGTCGTCAGGGTCTCTTCGCCGTGTTCCTCGGCGTCGTGGATCGTACGGTCGGCGACCTGGATCTGGTTCGGGATCGAGAACGGCGTCTCCGGCGTGATCAGGCCCCGTTCGAGGGCGCCCGACACCGTGATCGCCTTGAACGTCGAGCCCGGTTCGTAGTTGAAGCCGACAGCCCGATCCTGGCCGGCGCCGGGCGGAGAGGCGCTCGGATCGTCGGCGTTGATCTGCGGCCAGTTCGCGACCGCCAACAGCGCGCCCGTCTTCGGATCCATCACGATCGCGGTCGCGTCTTTGGGGCTGAACACCCTGCCGACCGCGTCCAGCACGTCTTCGGCGCGCTGCTGGATGTTGGCGTCCAGCGTCAAGGTCAAGCTGGCTCCCGGCCTCTCGGCCTTCACGTTCTCGATCGAGATCGGCTGCCCGAGCGCGTCGTTGACGACCCTGCGCTCGCCGGCTCGGCCCTTCAACAGCGAGTTCTCGGAATACTCGAGGCCCGACAGCCCCTTCCCTTCGGTGCCCACGAAGCCAAGCACCTGGGCCGCCAGGGTTCCCCGCGGATAAACCCTGCGTGCCGTCGGCGCGCCCGAGACGCCTTCCAGCTTCAGGGCCATCACCGCTCTGGCCTGCCTCGCCGGCAAAGCCCGCGACAGGTAGACGAAGCCAGAACGCTCGCTCAGCTTCCTCAAGACCTGATCCTGGCTCTGACCCAGCAACGGCGCCAGCCTGCGCGCGTCGGCGACCGGCTCTTTGATCAAGTACGGGTCCGCCGCGATTTCCTGGGCCGGCTCGGACACCGCCAGGTCGACCCCGTTGCGGTCTGTGATCGTCCCGCGCTCGGCCGGCAACACTTCGGTGCTCAGCTGTTGTGTCTGGGCATCCTTTCTGAGGGCTCCAGCCCTGACCGTCCCCAGATACAGGGTCCTGGCGGCGGCCACGACCAACAGCACAAAGAAGACCCCGAAAATGACCCCGATCCGCCGCTGGACGGTCGCCACGGCTCAGCCCCGCGGATTGGTCGTGCTCTGTTCTTCGGCCCCCGAAGACCCTTCCGTGCCGCCAGCCCCCGCAGCTTCTCTGCCAGCCCCCGCAGCTTCGCTCCCAGCCGGCGCCGCCGCGGTCGGAACCGCTGCCGGCGCCGCTTCCGAGGTCCGTTCGGCCGGTTCAGAAGCCGATTCCGGGGTCGCTTCGGTGGAGGCGGCCGCCGATTCAGCAGAGGTCGCCGCCCGCGCTTCGCCAGGTTCCCCGGTCGAGCCTGATCCGGTCGTCGCCGTCGCCGAGGGTTCGCTTGTCGGCGAGCCGGAGGCCGGGGTCGAGGCTTCGGTCCCGGAGGTCGCACTGGTCGCGGTAGCGGCACTCGCGCGCGCGCGCAGCAACGCCGCCGCCCGGCCCACGTCCTTACCGGCGTCCCGCGCGGACAGGAAGCGAAGGGCGCCCGCCGGGATCAGCCTCATGCCCATTCTTGCGGCCTCCAGCTCGACGGTGTCGCCTGCTTCGACTTCCGAGTTTTCGACGCTCAGCGCCGAGTTTTCGCGCTGCAGAGACGCCTCGTGCTCGAGTGCCCGTCCGATGCCGGCGTTCAGCTTGAG
>DATJWI010000152.1:0-4175 GCA_035501375.1 Solirubrobacteraceae bacterium | reverse complement strand
CCGAAGGTCACGGGTCACGTTTACACCGAGACCAACGGCATCCCGAAGAACGCGGTCGTAGCATTCGCGCAGTACAGCGACGGCTCGCTCAAGCAGGTGCAGACGATCGGCACCGGCGGCAAGGGCGGCAACCAGGCGCAGCCCGAGACGGGTGCTTGCCTTCCGCCGCCGGCGGGTCAGGGCAACTGCCCCAACCTGGACACGCAGGGCGAGGTCGAGACGGGCCTCGGCGGCAAGGTGGTGTTCGCCGTGAACGCCGGCAGCAACACCGTCACGTCGTTCCGCGTGACCCCGGGCGGCCTGGTCAAGGCGTCCGTGGCGAAGTCGGGCGGCGTGTTCCCGCTCAGCGTGACCTCACACGGGAACCTGCTGTATGCCCTGAACGCCAACAGCGCGAACATCCAGGGCTTCAAGGTCAGCTCGGCCGGCGTGCTGACGCCGATCAAGGGCTCAAACCAGAAGCTCGCCCAGAACGTGTTCCCCGGGCTGTCACGCGACATCGCGTTCGACAACTCGGGCAAGTGGCTCGTGGTGTCGAAGTTCGGCAACCCGTTCGCGCCCGGTGGGCCGAGCCCGCAGAACTCGATGGACACGTTCAAGGTAGGCGCGAGCGGCGCCGCCGGCCCGGCGATCACGTCGAATGCCACGGTTCCGCTGCCGTTCTCGATCAACTTCGACAGCGCGGACAACCTGATCCTCACCGAGGTTGGGAATCCGACTGCGACGGGGTTCGTGGACACGTTCAAGCTGCTCCCGAGCGGGCACCTCTCGCCGATTCAGTCGGCGCCCACCAGCTCGGCGGGCAACGCTCCGTGCTGGGGCCAGATCACCAAGAAGGGCTACCTGTACGTGACCAACGCCGACGCGCTCGGCCCGAACGGCGCCACGGTGGCCATCTTCAAGGTGTCGGGCGGTCACTTGACGTTCAAGGGCACGACGCCGCAGATCCACGAGACGCTCAAGACCGATGAGGCCCTGAGCACGGATCAGAAGTACCTGTACGTGCTCGCGCCGACGTCAAACCGCGCGCCGGGTGGAAGCCACATCGACGAGTACCAGATCCTCCCCAACGGCGGACTGAAGCTCATCGGGCAGACCCCGAAGACGCTCGCCAAGAGCGTCAACGGCCTGGCTGCGAACTAGTCGGACGTCTGACGTAGTAAGCGGAAGGCGGGCGGGCCACACGGCCCGCCCGCCTTTTTCGTTCTAGGACTGCGGCTGGGCCGGCGCCTCGGACGCGGCGGGCGGTTCCGCTGCGGCCGGGGCCTCGGGCGCGGCGGGCGCCTCAGACGCGGCCGGCGCCGCGGACGACGGGGACGTCGCGGAGCGCGCGTCCCTGGCCAGCGCCAGCACCTCGTCCACCGACCACTGGTCGAAGGCATGCTCGCCGTACTTGCTCGCGATCACGCGGCCGTCCGACGCAATCAGGAAATCCCCGGGCAGGCCGTCCGACCCGCCCGCCGGCTTCATCGGCGGGGCGTGCTCCTGGCCTTTGATCGTCGCCGCGATGCTCCGGCCGAGCCCCTTGAAGATCGCCGGCCAGGCGCCGGGGCTGAGGATCGCCTTCGGCTTGTGCTCGACCCCGAACTCCGCATACAGCTTGCGGTCCGGATCGGGGATCACGTCGAACGGCAACTCGGCCTGGTATTTGTGCAGGTCATCGGCGCTCGAGTGAAACACGACGACCTCGCGGACCCCGGCCGCTTTGAGCTCGTCGTTGCGGACCACGACCGACCTCAGGTGCAGGTTGCAGACGGGGCAGCCGGCGAAGCGCCGCAACTCGAGGTGAACCAGGTGCTCCGGATCGGGAACGGGCACCGAGTCACCCGACAGGGCCTCGAACTGATGCGGCTCGATCGTGTCTCCGGCGTTCAGATGTGTCATCGACACCCCCAATCGTTGTGCGTGCCGGACAGGACGGATGGATGCACGCGCGCCGATCCTATGAGGCGACGGCGCCTGGATCAACCCGGTGGCTTGACGAGGTCCGGACGGCGCGCATACGCTGCGCGAATGATTCGAGGGGTACCTGATGGCGCGTGACGTGGCGCTCGCGCAGAGCCAGCTGTTCCAGGGGCTGGCGCCGGAGGAGCTCGAGGTCGTCCGCGAGCAGATGCGTCCGCACGAATTCGCCCCCGGGGAGCAGCTGTGCGCCGCGGGGGACCCCAGCGACCGCATCTGGCTGATCACCTCCGGCCTGGTCAACTGGCGCGCCGGGACGACCGCCGGCGCAGGCGAGATCGAGCTGCGCATGCGCAAGGGCGACGTGATCGGCGCGCAGGACGCGATCACCGGCGCCGAGCGCACCGCCACCGTGGCGGCGAGCACGATCACTCAGACGCTCGAGCTCGACGCGAGCGATCTGCTCGAGCTCGCGGCGCGCTTCCCTCAGATCCTCATCAACGTCGTCCAGACCCAGCGCGAGCGCCTGTTCCGGGCCAGCGCCCGGAGCGCGGCGCTGTTCAGCGCCAGCGTCCGCTCCAGCTCGCAACGCGGCGAGGAGATCGGGGTCATCTCCGGCCCCTCGCTCAAGACCGTTCTCCCCCGGCTGGTCGCGGCCGCGCGCACCGCCAGTCCCCGCCCGGTCAGCGTGCTCGACCGTTCGCTGTCGTTCGCCGGCGCGCTGACCGCCTCCGACGAGCTGGCCACCGAGCACGACACCGTTCTGATCCCGTCAGAGCTCGATCCGGAAACGCTCGGAGTCCTCCTGGACGAGGTCGACCGGGTGGTCGCGCTGGTTGGCACCGCCGAGGAGGCGGCCCAGATGGGGCGGGTCGCCGCCGCCGCGGAGGGCCGCCGGCTGGAGATCGTGGTCGTCTCCGACGAGGCTCGCGAGGCGAGCCAGATGTGGTACCCAGGCGCGCTGGAGCTGGTCATCCGGGACTGCCCGCGCCAGGCCGGCTTTCCTTTGGCCGATCGAGACCTGGCCTGGATCGCCCGCCACCTCACCCGGACGAAACTCGGCGTCGCCCTCGGCGCCGGCGGCGCCAAGGGGTACGCGCACGTCGGCTTCCTCCAGACGCTCGAGGAGGCCGGGTACGCGGTCGACTACATCGGCGGCTCGAGCATCGGCGGTTTCGTCGCCTCGCAGGTCGCGCTCGGCTGCGATGCCGGTGAGGTTGAGGCGCGCTTCCGCGAGGCGTTCAGCGCCGAGAACGTCGGCAAGCTGTTCTCCTCGCCGCTGGTCGGCGCGGCCGGCGTGGAGGCGCTCACCGGCCTGCTCAAGCAGGCGACACGGCAGGCGTTCTTCTCGCACACGACGATCCCGCTGGTGATCATGGCGGTCGACCTGACCGAGCGTGTGCCGGTCGCCCAGCGCCAGGGCCCGCTGTGGGAGGCGCTGCTCTCGGCGCTGTCGGTGGCCGGGGTGTTCCCGAGCCCGGAACGGGACGGGCACCGATTCATCGACGCGATCGCGCTCGTGCCGGTGCCGACGGCCGCGGTGATCGAGAGCGGGGCGGACATCGTGGCGGCGGTCAACCTGCTCGGGACCGAGTCACTCGAGCGCTGGCCTGGCGTGCCCGACCCGGAGCCGGAGGCCGAGCCGAGGAAGCCTCGCCGGCGCGGCCCGCTCGACACGATGCTCGAGGCGATGGACCTGAGCCAGGTCGATACCAGCGCCCGCCATGCGGCGCTGGCCGACGTCGTCGTCACCCCGCAATTCGGTCCGGCGGAGTGGCGAGACTTCCATCTTGCCGACCTGTTTCTGGCCGCCGGCCGCGAGGCCGCGCGCCAGCAGTTGCCTGCGCTCGAGGCGCTCGCGAGGCCCGTCGACCTGCTCGGCGCCGAGCGGCAAGCAAGCATCGTCGACGTTTCCATTCGGTAATCCGTCCGGGTCTTCTCAGCGGCCTACCCAGGTGTTAGAGTCGCCTTTCCGGGGTCCGTAAAGGGAGCATGTCTGTGCTTGGACTGGGGCGTATTGCGTGACATAGGGGTAACCTCCACCGTGCAGACGGCGGATGGCGGATTGTCGGAAATCGCCCAGGGCACGCTCGTCAAGGTGTGCGGGATAACGGACCGCTCGGAGCTCGACCTCCTCGCCGCGCGCGGCGTCGACCTCGTCGGCCTGTGGTGGGCCGTGCCGGGCGGGCCACACGACCTCGAGCGCGACGATTGGGCGACGCTCGCCCGGGCCGCCACCGACACCGGCGTGCTCGCGCCGGTGCTCGTGACGT
>DATJWI010000151.1:0-4486 GCA_035501375.1 Solirubrobacteraceae bacterium | reverse complement strand
GTGCTGTGCGCGCGCGTACGCGGGCGCGGGGGCCTGGTGTGTGGGGAGGGGGTGTGCGCGGGCGTAGGCGTGCGCCCGTGCATGTATGCGCACGCGGGGGGGTCGGTCTGTGGGGGTGTTGTGTTTGGGCGGTGCACGCGCGCGCCCGCGGATCGTCTTCGTCTGTTTGAAGGGCTTACGAATCTATGGGGGGGTCTGTGCGCGCGGAGCGGCGACATGGGCATGTGTCTACCCAATCACAGTCGCCGACGCGATCCCGGGGCGCGGGTGCCGTTCGCACGCAGGACCCGGTCGAGGAGGTGGCGCTCGTCGCGCATGCGGCGCGAAGGCATCTGCTGGCCGGTCACCGACGTCTGCTGCGTTACGCGGACCTAGAGGATTGCTACAGCCAGGCGACCGTCGAGCTGATCGCGCAAGCCCGCGCCGGGACGTTGCGCTTCTCGAGCAGAGCCCACCTGGGCAACACGCTGGCGCTGCGCTTTGCGTCGCGGGTGACAGATCGCCGCCGCGCGCTGCGCGGACGCAGCCCCGCGCAGGCGCTGCTCGACGGCGCCCTCTCGCTCGGCGGCGCCGGCCGCGGCGCGGTCGAGGTCGAGGACCCCAAGGCCGACGTCGAACGCAGGGCGCAACTGCGCGATCGGCTGCGTTTTCTGGAGATTGCCGCACACGGGCTGAGTCCCGACCAGCGGCTCTTGCTCGCGAGTCAGGTGGGTCTGGGGATGGGCGCCGGCGAGTTCTGTGAGCGCTTTGGCTGGTCCCACGAGAAGTACCGCAAGGTCGGCCAGCGCGCGCGCCGGCGCTTGCTGGCTTTGCTGGAAGAGCTGGAGTCGGGCGTGCCGGGGTCGCATGGCGCGCCTGCGCGGCCGGTCGACGGCGCGACGGAATTCGTTCGGGGGTGTCCCGGTGGGCGCGGGGGGTCGGGGGAAGAGACAGGGACTCTCCTATGACAGAACAGCCCTCCACTCATAGGCGCGTCCCTTGGGACGCCGACGGTCGGTTGAACGGACGACCGAACGGCGATGCCCATCCGAACGCGGCCGGAAGCCGGGTCCCACCTCCCCATCTCGGCTTCCGGCCGCTTGTTATCGGCCGTCGATCGTGGCCGGAGCGGGCGTTGTCGGCAGGGAATGACGGTGGCGCCCGATGATGCTGCGCTCGCGTCGTACGCGACCTGTCTATCGGATCTACACCGAGGCCGACTATCTCGAAGCCGAGGCCGACCCGTTCGCCGGATGGCAGGCGACGACGGCAGAGCCGGCTGTCGAGTCGGCAGGGCTTGGCGAGTCGGCAGGGCTTGGCGAGGCGGCGGGCGAGCCGGCCAACGGCCTGGCCAGACTGGGCAAGCCGCGCGGCCTGGCGGGCCGCGATCGCGCTTCCTGTGAGCGAAGGCTGCGCAGGTTCGCGGGTGCGGCGGCGCTTACCGGTGCGGTGGGCACGGTTGGTGGTCTACTGGGGAGCGCCTTCGTCGGCGGACGCTCGACCGGTCGCGTTGCTGTCAGCGTCGCGGATCGGCTGGAAACCTCGACAGGGACGGCCGGAACCGCGGCGTTGCCGTCACGGAACGCACGCTGGTTGGTGCCGCACGCGCGGGGGGCGGCGGTCGGTGCGGCGCGGGCCGGCACGTGGAGGCGGGGAGTCGCAGGCCAAACGCGAGTCTGGGCAAAGCAAGCTGCGGTCGCAAGCTCGCCCAGACGAGGACGTATCCGGCGCTCGCCGGTAGGGCTGGGCGCGGAGCCGGCGCCGTCCGGGGCGTCAGCGGCAAGCGCGGCGGAGCGGCCAGCGCCGGTGGCAAGCGCGTCCCAAAGTGTGCCGCCCCAGCCGGCAAGGTATTCGGGCGCTCGAGGCGAGTTCGGGTTCGAGCGCTGATGGCGGGCGCGCGAGTGACGATCGAGAGGCAGCCGATGTGGCGGATCAGGCTGACGCGGGAACTGCCGAGGGCGCTGCTCGCCGGCGCTTCGATCGCCGGCCTGCTGGCGAGCGCCCGGTTCGCGATCGCGCCCCCGAGTCCGGCGGCGCCAGCCAGAGAGCGGCCGGCGGCGGCGTCCGGCATGGATCTCGCGGCCGAGGGCTTCGCGCAGCTGTTCGTGCGCAGGTATCTGACCTGGGAGGCGAACGAACCGGAAGCCAGGCAGCGCGGGCTGGGCCAGTTCGCGGGGACGGGGGTCGAAGCCGGCTTCGGCGTGCAGTCGCCGGTCGGCGGCGAGGAGCAGGTGCAGTGGACCGAGGTTGTGCAGGAGCGCGAGGCGGCGGGTGGCGTGCGGGTCTATACGGTCGCGGCGCAGACGGACGCGGCCGGGCTCGTCTATCTGGCGGTCGCGGTGCGACGGACGACCGCCGGGGCGCTTCAGATGGCGGGCTATCCGGCGTTCGTCGGGCCGCCGGCGTTCGGTCCGGCGAGTCTCGCCGGAGGGCTGCGCGAAGTAGACGATCCGGCGTTGCGGACGGTCGTCGAACGGGCGCTGCGCAACTACCTGGCCGGTTCTGCCTCAGAGCTGGAGGCCGACCTGGGCCAACAAGCGCGAGTGTCGCTGCCGGACCAGCCGCTCGCCCTGGAAGCAATGCCTCGCTTGGACTGGTCCGGCGAAGGTGGCGATGGCGTCATCGCGACCGTGCAGGCCCAGGACGCTCGCGGCGCCCGTTACACGCTCGCCTACGACCTCGATGTGGTCCAGGTCGCCGGCCGCTGGGAGATCGCCGCGATCGAGATGGATCCAGACAGATAGTCGAACGAACGACGGGCCGACCGAACGGGTCGGCCGGACGCGACAGACCGACCGGACACGACGGGACATGACCGGACACGACGGGACCGATCGGACCGACGGGGAACGATCGAACAGGACAGAACGACCGAACACGATTGGAGGACAGATGAACGCTCGAACTAGCATTCCAAGAATTGGGCTGTTGGCCTGGCTCTGGCTGGCGCTGGTGGCTCCGTTGGCGCAGGCGGCGGTCACGACGCCGACGATCGACTCGGGGGCGCCCGTCTCGGCGCAGTCGGGCACAACTGAAACGACTGGGGCGTCGTTGGAATCGGCCGCCGCGAAGGCTGGCAGCACGGGACGCACGATCGCGATGAGCCTGATTGGGCTGGCGCTCGCGGTGGCGGCGATCGTGCTGGCTTTCAAGCGCGACTTTAGAGAGGCGGCGGGCGTGTTCGCGGTAGGGATCGTGTGCGTGCTGCTGGCTACACCTACAGGCGTCAGCGTGCTGCGGGACACGGTCAGCTCGCTGTTCGGCTCGCACTGAGACGGGGGTTGGTCGTCGATGATGGAGATCAGGTCTTACAGGGCCGTCTTCGAGCTCGAGCGACGCATCTATAGGGTCGACAGTCTGCGGCTGAACCCGACCGGGGTGCCGGTGAGGGGCGTGGTCTACGGGCTCGGGCTGATCGTCAGCGTGCTGGCCTGTCAGAGCGTGCCTCTGTTGCGATCGGCTGGCGGGGTGCTGCCCTGGTATGTGACGGACCTGGCGCTTCCGGTCGGAACGGCGGCGCTGCTGACCGTCATAAGGATCGACGGGCGCCCGTTTCATCTGGCGGCCCAGGCGCTGATGCGCCACCGGTTGGTCGCCCGCCGGACGGTCGGGATGCGACCGTTGAGGGCCGGCTGGCCTGGGCGCTTGGGCCACGGCGGCGAGCTGGGTGGCCGCTGGTGGCCGCCGGATGTGCTGCTGCTGCCCGACGGCTCGGATCCACAAATGCGGCGGTTGCGCTATGTCGGCCCGGGGGCCGTGCTGGTCGCGGTGCCGCACGTCTGCGAAGGCCGAGCCGCTCGGGCCAGAGGGCGCGTGGGGCACGGGCGGGTGCGGCTGAGCGAGCGGTCAGCGCCGTCGGGATCCGGTGCTGGCGCCGGTGCGGCCAGGCTCGGCGGGGCTGGCGCTGTCGGCGGGGCCGAGAGCGCCGTGATCGCGCTGGCCGCGAAGGCGAAGTTGAGAGTGGGATGAGCGGACGGTGAGGCCGCCGATCAAGTGCATTTACGGGAACTGTGTGTTCGCGGACGGCCTGGACGACGGCTGGGCGGCGTTCAGGGTAGGGACGCGCTCTTATCAGTGGCTCTCGGAGGAGGCCAAGCGTGGTCGGCTGCTCGAGCTGCTCGGGGCGATCGAGGCGGTCGAGGCGGATCTGCAGATCGTGAGGGTCGCCAGGCGCTGGCGGCTTGACCGCTATGTCCGGGAGCAGGCACTGGCGGGCGAGGGGGCGCAGGCGCAGGCGGAGAGGGAGCAGGCCGTGGCGGGCGAGGGGGCGCAGGCGCAGGCGGACGTCGGAACGAGCTCGCGGGCGCGGGCAGGCTCCAATGAGCACGGACATACGCGCGTGCGGGCCGCCTATCTGGACGAACACGGAGACCGCCTGGAGGGCGTGGGTGAGGCCGAACCGGCGGTCTTCTTGTTCGTGAGCCTCAGGGACCCGGAGCGCGATGTCGGCGCCTACGTGTCGCAGGTCGCAGAAGGAGGGCCGCGCGAGTGGCTCGGCAGGCTCGTA
>DATJWI010000150.1:0-12149 GCA_035501375.1 Solirubrobacteraceae bacterium | reverse complement strand
AGCATCACCGGCAGCACGTCGGTCACGTAGCGGCCGTGGACAGGCGCGCGTGCGAACAGGAGCAGCCCGGCGCAGATCAAGGCGATGCCCGGGAACAGCAATGTCCGGGCGCCGAAGCGCATGATCAAACGCTCCGAGAAGCGCAGCGAGAGGACGCCCATGATGAGCGTGGCGGGCAGAAACGCAAGGCCGATCTGAAGGGCGTCGTAGCCGAGCACGCGCTGCATGTAGAGGGCGCCGAGGAAGAACAGGCCGAACATCCCGGCGACCATCAGGGCCTGCACCGTGTTCGCGCCCGAGACGTTGCGCGAGCGGAACATGCGCAACGGCATCAACGGGTTGCGAGCGCGCGCTTGACGCACGACGAAAGCCACCAGCAGAGCCAGCGACAGCGCCCCCAGCTCGAGTGTCTCCGCGGCTCCCCAGCCATGCTCGGCCGCGGGCTTTACGATCGTGTAGACGCTCAGCATCAGGGCGCTCGTGATCAGGACCGCGCCCGGGATGTCGGCGCCCGCGCCGAAGCCGATCCCTTCGTCGTTCTCGAGCAGGCGCAACGCTATGAAGCCGGTGATAATGCCGATCGGGACGTTGACGAAGAAGATCCAGTGCCAGTCGAGCGCCTGGGTCAGCACACCGCCCGCCAGCAGCCCGACCGAGCCTCCGGCCGAGGCCACGAAGCCGTAGACCCCGATCGCCCTGGCCTGCTCGCCCGGCTTGGGGAACATCGTGACGATCATCCCCAGGATCACAGCCGAGGTCATCGCTCCGCCGACGCCCTGCACGAAGCGCGCCGCCACGAGCATCTCCTGACTCTGGGCCAGGCCGCACGTCAGTGAGGCGCAGGTGAACACGGTCAGACCCGCCATGAACATCCGGCGACGTCCGACCAAATCGCCAAGGCGCCCAGCCAGCAGGAGCAGGCCGCCGAAGGCGATCAAGTAGGCGTTTATGACCCAGGCGAGGCTGGACTGCGAGAAATGCAGGTCGTTTTGGATCGTCGGCAGCGCGACGTTCACGACGGTCGCGTCGAGCACGATCATCAACATCCCCGTGCACAGCACGTACAGGGCGATCCAGCGGCTGCGGTCGGTCATCGCACGAGTGTATGAAGCTCTGGCGAGGTCTCTGTCAGGACTACTCGACGAGGCCGAGCTTGCGCGCGTACGCGGTGATCTCCGAGCGCGAAGAGAAGCCGAGCTTCTCGATCGCCCGGGCCCTGTAGGTCTTGACGGTGCGCTCGGCGACGTGCAACTGCTCGGCGATCTGCGGGTTGGTGTAGCCGTTGGCGATCAGGCGCACGACCTCGCGCTCGCGCTCGGACAGAGCGACGCCATCGGTCGTGGAGTCCTCGCCGGCCGCCATCTGCGCGCCAAGCCGCGGGTGCAGGTAGTTGCTGCCCGCCACCGCCAGCCTGAACGCCTGCAACAGCTCGGCGGGCTCGGCCTCCTTCAATACGTAGCTGCGCGCCCCGGCGCGCAACGCCTGGCGGGCATACTCAGGATCCTCGCGCATCGTCAGGATCGCCACGGCGAGCGTCGGATGGGCGACAAAGCAGGACGGCAGCGCAGCCAGGCTCGACCCGCCGGGCATCGTCAGGTCGAGCGTCAGCAGATCGGGCTTGTGCTCTCGTACCGCCTTGATCGTCGCCGGCACATCGGCCGCTTCGGCGACGACGTCGAACTCGCCCGCCTCGCGCTCCAGCACGATCCTGATCCCGTCGCGCACGACCGCGTGATCGTCGGCGATGATCACCCTGATCGGCCTGTCCACGCCTGGCGTTCCCGACACGCTCGCCTCCATGGCGCACACCGTAGCGGGTCGTCCAGACTGCTCTTGACGGCCGGGTGGGACGACATAGATCGACACCAAAAGGACGACACGATCGGCACCGTCTGGCCGACAGACAAATGGCCCGCGAGGGCGCATCATGTCGGCTATGACGCACACACCAGCCAAGTGGTCGCGGCAGGCGGCCACAGAGGAGGTAGTTCCGAGATGATCGTTCTGGGCATCGCAGCCGTCTGGCTGGCCTTGGCGGCCGCCGGCTTTCAATGGCTGTCGCTTCTGGACCGCGCCGCGGCCCGCGAAGAGAGGCAGGCAGTCCGCACCGCCCCGCAGTCGCAAACGTACGCGCTGCCCAAAGCGCGCGTGCCGATCTCCAAGGCGCTGCTGGGATGAGCCCGCTCGCCTCGACACTGCGCTCCCGCGAGCGCTCGCATCGACCGACGCTCAGGATCGTCGGCGGCCGCGGCCGCGCGGGCGCCCCCGAGCCGATGCTCCTCGACGCGAGCCTAGACGGCATAAGCGGCGACGGCGCACAGGCGGCGGTGCTGGTCGCGGGCGCGGACGCCCGCCGGCGGGCGAGGCTGCGCATGGAGCTCGGCGCCAAGCTTCCCGCACGGACGCGCTTCTGCGAAGCAGGCGAGGTCACCGAAGTGCTCGAGCGCGCCCCTCAAAGCAGCATGGTGATCTTGACGGGCGATCTCGACGACGCCGACGGCGAGTCGCTCCTGCGACTGCTCGGACGCCGCCACCCCCAGCTGCCGGTGATCCGTGTCGAAGAGCCAGCACCCACCGGCGCCGGAGGACGCGACTGAGCGCCCGCCGGGCGCCCGCCGAAAGTTCGCTCCGCGAAGGCGGGCGCGAGCGCTGTTGCACGGCTCGACGCAAGCCCGAACGGCCCGTAGCGTGGCCAGTCGGTGGCACCGACCGCAAACCCAAAGTCGGCATCGATGACAGTCTCCTCGCCAATGCGCGACGGGCGCGTGCGACGTATCGTCGCCGCGTACACCGTCAACAGGCTGGGCACCTGGTTCGGATTCATCGCGCTTGCGATCGCCGTCTACGACCACACCCACAGCGCCGCTTCGGTGGCCGGCCTGCTGCTCTGCGCCCAGGTCCTGCCCGCGTTCCTGGTGCCTGCGCTCGTCGCGCGTGTGGAGACCTCCACACGCAGAGGCGCGCTGAGCCGGCTCTACCTGTTCGAGGCGCTCGCCACCGCCGCGCTGGCGGGCCTCGTGATGTGGCATTTCACGCTGCCCGGCATGCTGCTCCTGGCGGCGCTCGACGGCACCGCCGCGCTCGCCGCGAGCGCGCTGTTGCGGGCGGCCGCCGCGCGCGCGGCCCGTTCGTTCGCGCTTCGGTCGATTGGCTACGGTTGGGATGCGGGCAGCGAGAACCCGGCCCTGGCTCGACAGGGGCCGGGCGAGCAGAGCCCGGACGGGCAGGGGCCGGGCGAGGAGGGGCCGGACGGGCAGGGGCCGGGCGAGGAGGCGGCCCAGGTCGCCGAGCGCCGGGCCAACGCGGCGATCAACATCGGTTTCGCGATCACGTTCACGGTCGGGCCGGCGCTCGCCGGCGCGACGGTCTCAGCTTTCGGGGTGCCTGCGGCCCTGTGGATAGACGTCGCGTCGTTCTTGATCTGCGGGGCGATGCTGATCGACCTCACACCACACGTCGAGGACTCAGAGACGACGACCGTCCGCGCACGCCTGAGCGCGGCACGGAACCACATCGCCGCCTCGCAGGTGCTGGCCAGACTCTTGGTCGTGCAGGCCGTGGCGCTCGTCTTCTTCGAGTTCTCGCCGCCGATCGAGGTCGCCTACGCCAAGGGCACGCTGCACGCCGGCGACGGCGGCTACGGAATCCTGCTGGGCGTCTGGGGCTTGGGCGCGGCGATCGGCAGCGTCGTGTTCGCGCGCTCGATCAAGCGCTCCCTGGGGGTCCTCCTAACTGCCTCCACGCTGGCGCTCGGGGTCGCATATTTAGGCTGGGCGGTGGCGCCGTCGCTGACAGTGGCGTGCGCTGCCGGGCTGATCGGCGGTATCGGCAACGGGGTGCAGTGGGCGGCCTTGATCAGCGCCGTTCAGCGCCTGACACCCGAGCGCCTGCACGCCCAGCTGATGGGGGCGGTCGAATCGATCGGCGCGATCTCGCCCGGCTTCGGCTTTGCCCTCGGAGGCGTGATCGCCGCGACGGCCTCGCCGCGAGTGGCCTGGCTAGTGGCTGGCGTCGGCGCCTGCGCCTGCACGATCGCGTTCATGCGGCTGCCCCTTGGCGGGGTCGCCGCGGGCGAGAAAACGCCGGACGTGGGCTCGGAGCTCGGCGCGAACGTGCACGTCGAGCCCGAATGGGCGCAGGATCTGCCGGCCAGGCACGAAACCGAGCCGTCCAAGGCGACAAGCGCACCTTAAGGACAACGGCGGATCGGTCGTTAAGTACGACACCACGACCAACGCCATGAGAAACCCGAAGCTGACCATCAGGATGTTCTGCGCGGCGGAGGCCCTCGCGCTCACCGTGGCGCTCGGTGCGGCGGCGCTGCTTTCGAACGCCGAAGAATGGCAGCCGCGGCTGCTGGTCGTCCTGCTGCTCGCGCTGTCACTGGGAGGACAGCGTCTGGTGTTCACGATCCGCGGCCAGCACCTGTCGGCAGGGTTCGTCGCGCAGGTGTTGGCGATCAGCCTGCTGGGACCGGCGCCCGCCGTGGCGATCGCGCTGGCGGCGGCGGTCTTCATCTCGGTAGGCCGCCAGTTGCCCCCGTCGGCGTGGTTGAACAATCTTGCGGCCTTCGCGGTCTTCCCGCTGGTCGGCGGGCTGCTGGTGCAGGCGCTGGCAGGCAACGTCCACAACCCTGCCAACCAGCTGACCCACGGGGTCACGTTCGGGTTGATCGTGTTCGCGGTGTTCATGGTCACGAACGCGCTCAACTTCAGCGTGATCGCGCTCGACAACCGCATCGTCGAGAACCGCGGCCTTGTGGGCCAGGTGCGCGACCTATTCGTGCCGATGCTGCCGGGACAGGTCGCCGCCGGCGCCCTTACAGCCGTACTGGCGGTCGCGTACACCAACCTGGGCCTGCCGGTCCTGTTCGGGTCGGTGCTGGTGATCCTTATCTTCCAGCACCTGATGGTCGCGTTGCTGCGCTCCGAGGACCGTGCCGACCAGCTGGAAGCGCGCTCGGTGCACCTGGCATCGCTGCAGCTCGGGGTCTTGACGACGCTGGTCGAGACGCTTGCGCTGCGCGACAAGATCACCGCCCGTCATGCGGCTGCGACCGCGCGCTACGCGCGGGCACTGGCGATCGAGGCGGGCTGCTCCGAGGCCGACCAGGACCTGATCCACACGGCGGGCCTGCTGCACGACATCGGCAAGTTCGCGTTGCCCGACAGGATCCTCAAAGCCGAGGTGCTCTCCGACGAGGACTGGGCGGTGATCAGGCGCCATCCCCAGGACGGAGCGACGCTGGTCGGGCGCCTGGACGGATACGGGCCCGTGGCCGACGCGATCCTTTACCACCACGAGCACATCGACGGCAGCGGCTATCCGGCCGGTCTGATCGGCAACGAGATCCCGCTCGCTTCGAGGATCATCGCGATCTGCTCGACCTACGACACGCTGACCGCGCGCGAGACTTACCGCTCGCCGATGACCCCGCAGGACGCGATGGCCGAGCTCAGGCGCGTAGCCGGACGCCAGCTCGACGGCGAACTCGTCGAGAAGTTCATCGCGCTATTGGAGCGCGAGGGCCCGGTCACGTTCGCCCACGGCGACGACGCGGACTTCGAGGAGGAGCTCGCGTTCGAGCGCCGGGCGCGCAAGATCGCCCAGCCCGCCCTCAGCTAAGGCTAAGGCTAAGGCTGAGGCGCAGACTCGGACTCAGCGCACGCTCGGCCAACCGGCCTAACGGGCGCTTCGAGCGCTTAAACGACCGAGGGCGTCGTGCCGCATCGTTCCGGCGTGACGCCCCCGAGTCAGGCCGCTGTGGCGACCTCTCCTGAAACAGCTCTTATTTGTGCCAACGCATTTTAGGTCTCCTTCGCCTGGGCCCAAGAGGCCGTTTGCGAGGCGGCCCTGTCTGTCTCCATCCACAGGACGTGCCCACCCACTGAGTAGGTTTGCGGAGCATCATAACGGGATTGGACGAAATGTCCAGAATGAGCGGGTCTGTGCACGATTGATTGCACGAGAAGGACAGTCCGGCTGCAGCTCCGACGCAGCTTTGGCGGGTCAAACGTCCACAAACCTAAGTTCCGCTCAGGTTTGAGGACCATTGCGACGATGAAGGGAGCGTGGCGGACCGCCGGCCTCGCAAAGGCGGCCTTTCGCTCCGGACACGGGCCACAACGGCCCTACCGCAAGAGACCCCGAGGAGGTAGCGGCAGACATGACGACGATCCCGACGATGCCGGCAAGCCAACGGACCGGCGAGGAGCGCCAGCAGCTCGTGTTCACGAGCTCGCAGGCTGCCGCCTACCTGGGCGTTTCGCTGGCGACGATCAGACGATGGACGGACGCCGGCCACATCGCCTGCTACCGCACTCCCGGCGGCCAGCGCCGGTTCTCGAAGGCCCAGCTGGACGGCTTCATCGTCTCGCTGCAACCGGAGAAGACCGAGCCGGCACACCACGCTTCACGGGCCGCGTAGACCCTGTGCTGGCCCGACGACGCCCGAACTCGACGCTACAGCCTACAGCCGAAGATCAGCTGGCCAGGCGCCCGAACTTGACGCGCAGCCGGCGATAGAAGGAGGAGCCGGGCAGCAGGGCGATCGTGCCGACGGCGTCAACGAAACGAGCGTCGATCGAGCCCCCCGCCGGGATCTCGCCCGCGGGACGGCCGTCGACGGCGATGTCGAGCTCCTCGCGCGAACGGTTGTGGATCGTCAGGCGATCGCCGGGCGCGACGACCAGGGCGCGCGCGGTCAACGAGTGAGGGGCGATGAACGAGACGACGAAGCCCTCGACACCCCAGGCCATGACCGGGCCGCCATTGGCGAGGTTGTAGCCGGTGGAGCCCGCGGGCGTCGCGATCACCAGACCGTCACAGCGGACGCTGCCGACGACCTCGTCCTCGAGCGCGTAGGCGATCTCGGCAACGCGCTCGCCTACGCGGCGATGGATCGCAACGTCGTTGAGACCCACGCGCGCGCGTGGATCGGCCATCGCGGCAGTTCCACTGGCCGGCTCGCCGAGCGCGATCGCGGGCAGCTGCAGAAGCTCGAAGTCGCCGGTCAGGGCGCGCTCGATGCCGGCGCTCAGCTCGGATGGCTCGACGGTCGCCAGAAAACCGATCTCGCCATAGTTGACCGCGAACACGGGCACCGACGTGCCGGCATACAGGCGCAGCGCCTTGAGGATCGTGCCGTCGCCGCCGAGCACGAAGCACAGCTCGACGTCGTCCGCGACCGGCGCGTTCAACTCCAGACCGGGGCCGGCCTTCAGCGACGGATGCTTGAGCGTCTCCTCCTCGTCCAGCCGCAGAGTGACCCCCGCCTGGGCGGCGGCGTCGATCAGCTCGCGCAGCGCTTGCAGCGTGTCATCGGGGCGCCGGTGCGTGAGCACGGTCATGGACCGTTGCGCCTGGCTGGTCCCGTCGCTCACAAGCTCAGCTTACGCGGGCTCGGGCTCAGCCGTAAGGACCATCCGCTGCAGATCGGCCTCTCCCCCGGCCCCGCCGGCGCGACCGGCCTCGGCCAGGTGGACGAACGTCTCACGGTTGCCCTTCGGTCCAGGCAAGCCCGAGTAGTGGTAACCGAGCACCGATGCGCCGAGAGCGCGCGCGGCGCGCGCCACGGCGAGCAGGGCGTTGCGGCGATCTGCCGGGTCGCGAATCACACCTCGCCCCTTGGACGCCAGCTCACGACCGACCTCGAACTGGGGCTTGACCAAGGCGAGCACGTCGTAGGGCTCGGCCATGCAGCCGAACACGGCGGGCAGGATCAGGGCGATCGAGATGAAAGAGACGTCGATCGTCGCCAGATCGGGCGCGTAGGGAAGCGAGTCGGGCGTCAGATAGCGCGCGTTGGTCCGCTCCAGCACCGTCACGCGCGGATCGGTACGGAGACTCCAGGCGAGCTGGCCGTAGCCGACATCGACGGCGATCACGCGGCTAGCGCCGTGTTTGAGCAGACAGTCGCTGAAGCCCCCAGTCGAAGCGCCGACGTCCAGCGCGCTACGACCCGCGACCTCGAGCCGGGACCCGCTCAGGGCGTTCTCGAGCTTCGTTCCACCGCGCGAAACGTAATCGGAGGCGGCTCTGTGATCGATATCACACATAGATCGGGCGGGGGCAGGCAACATGGTGATCGACCCGAAGTACAGCAGCATCCCTCCTCCCCGAAACGGCCCGCCTCCCCAGCGGGTCGTTTCATTTAAGCCGAGCGGGACGAAGGCCGGCGCATCTCGGCGTCCTCCCTCGCTCATGTGCAGAGCACACTACGCTCGGTGCGTCCTTGACCTGCTTGGCCTTGGTCCCGCTCGGACCGCACATTCGACTAAGCGATCGGCGCCGACTCGTGGGTGGCGATCGCCGCCAAGACGCGTTCGGCGATCTGGCGGCCGGTGTAGCCGACCTCCTCGTGCAGTAGGGCCGGCTTGCCGTGGGTTACGTAGCGGTCGGGCAGGCCGACCCGGATGATCCGGAGCCCACCCGGCCCGCCTGGCCCGGAGATGCCGGTCTCGTTGAGGTTCTCGAGGACCGCCGAGCCGAAGCCGCCCGCGAGGACGCCCTCCTCGACCGTTACGAGCAGGTCGTGCTCGGCGGCCAGCTGAGCCATCAGGCCGGTGTCGATCGGCTTGGCGAAACGCGCGTCGGCGACGGTCGCGGCGATGCCGTGCTTGGCGAGCTCTTGGGCCGCCTGTAGGGCCTTGCCGACCCCGGTGCCGTACCCGACCAGCGCCACGCGGCAGCCGTTCGTGGCGGCAACTCCGCTGTCGCTCAGAATCTCGCCCGTGCCGATCTTGATTGCAAGGGGCCGGTTCGGCAGCTCGATGCCGAACCCCTCGCCGCGCGGGTAGCGCAGCGCGATCGGCCCAGCGTCGTAGAGCAAGGCCGTGTGGAGCATGTTCACGAGCATCGCCTCGTCGCGGGGCGCCATCAGGACGATATTGGGAAGGCAGCGAAGGTAGGCGATGTCGAAGGCGCCGTGATGGGTCGGCCCGTCGTCGCCGACCAGGCCGGCCCTGTCCATCGCGAAGACGACGTTCAGGCGCTGCAGGCAGACGTCGTGCACGATCTGGTCGTAGGCGCGCTGCAGGAAAGTCGAGTAGATCGCGGCCACCGGCTTGATGCCCTCGAGGGCGAGACCCGCGGCGAACAGGATCGCCTGCTGCTCGGCGATGCCGACGTCGAAGTAGCGCTCGGGCATCGCCTTCTGGAGGATGTTCAGGCCCGTGCCGGAGTTCATCGCGGCGGTGATGCCGACGATGCGCTGATCGCGTTCGCACTCCTTGAGGAGGGCCTCGCCGAAAACCTGGGTGTACTGCGGCGGAGCCTTCTTGGCGTTGGCGCCGTTGGCGGACACCGGCGCTTTCTGGGCGGCGGCGGGCGCCGGCGCGGGCGACCCGTTCATGATCGAGTTCGGCTTGGCCGCGTGCCACTTCTCCATGCCCTCGAGACCGCCCTCCTCGGCGGGCGCGAAACCCTTGCCCTTGACCGTCGCGATGTGGACGACGACCGGTCTCTGCGCCGCGAGCGCCTCGCGTAGGGCCTCTCTGAGGGTTGGCACGTCGTGCCCGTCGATCACTCCCATGTAGGCCCAGTCGAGCTCCTCCCACCACAGGCCGGGCGCCCAGAAGGCCTTGATCGACTCCTTCAGCTGGGGCCCCAAGCGCTCGAACGCCGCGCCGATCCCGCCTGGCAGCTTGGTCAGACCGCCCTCGACGCCCGCGCGCGCATGCCACAGCTTCGGGTTGAGCCTGACCCTGTTGAAGTACCTGGACAGGGCGCCGACGTTGGGCGCGATCGACATGCCATTGTCGTTGAGGACGACCACCAGCGGAGTACCGAGCCCGCCCGCTTGCAGGATCGCCTCGAACGCGACACCGCCGGTCATCGCGCCGTCGCCGATCACAGCCACGACGTTGCCGTCCTGCCAGGCGCCGGCCTCGTTTGCCGGGTTCGCCGGCGAGCCCTGGCTCTTGGCGTCCCGCGCCAAGCGGGCATGATGGCGCATGCCCTCCTTGAGCCCCACGGCGTAGCCAATCGAGGTGGAGGCGTGACCGGCGCCCATGATGTCGTGCTCAGACTCGCCGATCGAGCAGAACGGGGCCAGGCCGCCGTACTGCCTGATCGTGCTCAGCTCCTCGCGCCGACCCGTCAGGACCTTGTGAGGATAGGCCTGATGGCCGACGTCCCAAAGGATCTTGTCGCGGGGCGAGTCGAGCACCGAGTGCAGCGCCACGGCCAGCTCGCAGGTCCCGAGGTTGGCGCCGAAATGACCGCCGATCTCGCCGACGGTCTCGATGATGTGCTCGCGCACCTCCTGGGCCAGTTGGCTGAGCTCGTCCTCTGAGAGCGAATGCAGGTCTTGGGGCTTGTCGATGCGCTCGAGGATGCTCATGAAGTACGGGTATAGATGAAATCAGCTATCTGCTCGAGCTCGTCCGCCGCTCCTCGCGGGCCCGCGACAGCGGCGGTCGCCTCAGCCAGAGCGGCCTTCGCGGTCGCGTGCGAGTCCGACGCCAGCTGAAGCGCCCTTTCGATACCGAACTCGCTCACGTATGTTCGCTTGCCGTGCCGCTCATCGCTGCCTCGCGGCTTGCCGAGCGCATCGTCCGTGCCGGTGACGTCGAGGATGTCATCCACGATCTGGAACAGCACGCCCAGCTCGGCCGCAAATCGCCGAAACCACATTGTCGCAGGTCCGTCGAGTCCTCCCAACGTCAGCACGCAATTGACCGAGGCGCCGATCAGGCGGCCCGTCTTGAGCTCGTGCACACGACGAAGCGGAGAGGGGGCACACAGCCCGGACGGCTGGTTCGGGCCGTCCCGGACCTCGGGCCTGACGTCCGCGTACTGGCCGCCGACCATCCCGTCCACGCCGGTGGCGCCCGCCAGCTCGACCGCGACCGCCAGGAGCCGCTCCGGCGTGGAGCGCTGCGCGGTCAACAGGTGCTTGAACGCCTCGGCGTACAGTCCGTCCCCGGCGAGGATCGCCACGTCGACCCCGTACTTGACGTGGCAGGTCGGCATGCCCCTGCGCAGCGAGTCGTCGTCCATCGCGGGCAGGTCGTCGTGGATCAGGGAGTAGGTATGGATCAGCTCGATCGCGCCCGCCAAGGGCAGCACTTCACGTGGCTGAAGGCCGATCGCACGGGCTGTCGCCAGGGCCAGGACGGGCCGGATGCGCTTGCCTCCAGCCAGCAGCGAGTACCGCATCGCCTCCTCGAGGCCCGCCGTCAGACTCTCGTCGGAGAAGCGCATCGCCTCCAGGTAGCTCTCGACTTCGGCGCGCAGGCTCTCCGGGTAGGCCGATTCCTGTTGATGCCTACCCGGGGATGACCCCTGCTCGGCGGGATCGGCCTCGGGACGCCCTGGCGTCGCGTCGGCGGTCATCAGCGCCTCTCGAGGGCTACAGCAGGGAGTCCTGGCCGGGCGCGACCGGGGCGACCTGCTCGGCGCGTGCTCGGCGCTCCAACTCCGCCGCGGCCTCGCCTGCCAGGCCGGCGCAGTCCTCGACCAGCGTCGCGGCGGCGTCCGGCGAGAGCTCGCCCGAGCGCAACTGCTCGGCTGCCCGCTCCAGCTGTGAAATCAGATCGTCCAGCCGCTCGTCCAACGCCTCTTCGGTCTCGTTCATGTCGACCTTCCTTCTTCTTGGCTTTGCGCGCCGACCGCCGAGCTACCGGGAGATCTCCGATCGCCCGTCGCCGGTGCCCGCGCCATTCTCGCGCACTTCGCGCAACACCGCCGCCAGGACCCCGTTGACGAAGCCGGGAGCATCCGCCCCGCAGAACACCTTGGCGCTCTCGACCGCTTCCTCGATCGCCCCCTCCGCCGGTATCGGCTCCAGCGCGGGAATCGAGTCTGGATGCAGCATCTCGATGAGCGCGACCCGCATGATGGAGCGCTCCAACGGCTGGATCCGCTGCACCGACCAGCCGTGGGCGTGCCGATCGAGAATCGCGTCCAGCTCCTCCGCCCGGTCCGCTGCCGCATTGGCCAGGGCCCGCGTCATCGGCGAAGCGTCGACGGCAAGCGTCTCGTCGAGCGGTCTGCCTGTGAGGTCGTTCTGATAGAGCGCCACCACCGCCGCCCGGCGCTGCTCGGAACGACGCATCTATCTTGGCCGCCTCGAAGAAGCATGCCCTACCGGAACGGGTTGCTGCGCGCGCGTGCGCGCGCGCGCGCAGATCGGTTCGCGGTGCGAA
>DATJWI010000149.1:0-12863 GCA_035501375.1 Solirubrobacteraceae bacterium | reverse complement strand
TTTGGCCATCCCTTGCTTCGCCCGAGACTTTGGGCGCTTCGATGTTCGACGGTGGCTCCGGGCTCACGACGGCGGTCGGCGAGGACGCGGCCGAGACGTGTCCTCCTGAATTTTCGGCCGTGACCGTGACGCGTATTGTCTTACCGACGGCTTCGTGGTTGAGCGTGTAGCTGGAGTGCGTCGCGCCGAGGATGTTCGTGCATCCCGTGCCAGAGCTGTTACATGCTTCCCACTGATAGCTATAGCTCAGCGGGGTCGAGCCATTCCAGGCGCCCGTGCTCGCCGTGAGCGCCTGCCCATCCCTCGCGGTCCCTGAGATCGCGGGCGCCGCGGTGTTCGAGGGTGGGATCGCCGCGACGATCGGGCTCGGCTGCGAGGTGGCGCCCGTCGAGCCAACCGAGTTTTTCGCGGTCACGAGGACCCGCAGCGTGTCGCCGACGTCGCCGGTACCCAGGCCATACGTCGAGGCCGTCGCCCCGGAGATGTTCGCGCAGCCTTCGCCCGCGCCGTTGCAGAGCTGCCATTGGTAGGTATAGGAGAACGGTTCGGTGCCGGCCCATTCGCCCGTGCTTGCGCTCAACGTCTGGCCGTCTTCGGATTTGCCCGAGATCGCAGAGAGCGTGATATTGACGGGCGGGCCGGTCGTCAATATCGCGGTGGTTTCGGAGGTCGCGCTTTTGCCGCCAGCTTCGTTTTCGGCCGTAACGACCGCTCGCAGCGTGCTGCCGATCTGCGAGCCGAGCACACGGTAGGTCGAGGACGTCGCCCCGGTGATCGCTTTGCAGCTTTTGCCCAGGCTGTTGCACGTCTGCCACTGATACGCGTAGGAGATCGGCGGGGTGCCTTCCCAGCTCCCGGCGGTCACGCTCAACAACTGGCCCTGCTCGGCCGAGCCCGAGATCACCGGCGGGACGGTGTTCGACGGCGCCAAGGCCGCGACCACGGCGGTCTGCGCGGAGGTCGCGGTCGAACTTCCCGCGCTGTTGCTCCCCGTCACGGCGACACGCAACGTCTTACCGACGTCTTCGTGCCCAAGCGTGAGTTTCGTTTCGGTCGCTTCGGGGATATTTGTGCATCCTCCGCCCGTGGAGTTGCACAGCATCCACTGGAGCCCGTAACTGATCGGCGTCAAGCCGGTCCAGTTGCCGCCCACTTTGGTGTTCAGCGTGCTGCCGTCCCTGGTGGTGCCCGAGATCAGTGGCGTTTCGGTGTCGACCGGATACTCGCCCGCGTTATAGTGCGCTTTGATGCGTTCAGCGGAAAGCGCCTTGTTATAGAACGCAACGTTGCTCACGCGCCCGCTGAACAGCGGCGCGCCAGACACCAGCGACTTGCCAAGATAATCGCTCCCAACGCTCCCCAGCGAGGACGGGTACAGCGTCGAGTTGACAGTCAGCCCGACCTGTTCGCCGTTTAGATACAGCGTCAACGTGCCCGAGCTGGTCTCCGTCACCGCCACGTACGCCCATTTGTTGGCCGCCAGTTTCGTCGCCGTGACCTGAACATCGCTGCTCACGCTCGTACGGATTTCGAACAGCATTTTGTGGCTCGACAACGACGATGCCGGCGTCAAGAACATGTACTTCGTCGAACTCGCCCCGAAGTCGAAGACCGGCTGTTCATAAGAGGACCCGCCCGTCCAATACACCCAACCCTCCGCCGTGAACGCACCCGCGCTCACCAGCGGACTCGACGGCAGCGACGCATACTCTTCACCATTAAACGAGCCCGACCTACTGCCCCCGAACGGGCCTTCCCCGCCCAGTCCTATTTTGCTGTTCGTAGCGGTGTAAGAGCCCGCCGAGTCCGCGATCGTGCTCGACCCAGACGCATCATCGAACCGGAACTGCGCCACCGGCCCATCCGTCGCAACCACTTCCTCATACGATTCATACGGCTGCGTCCCGCCCGCTGCGACCGCCCAAAGCAAGCCACCAACCAGACCGGCCAGCACGATCAGCGCGAAACCCCAGCCTCGGCCGGGGCGCATCCGCCGACGGTTCCCCTTTGTTGTGTCCCGCACCGCGGGGCACACTATCTCGGGCTTGATTCTATTTCAATGGACAGGATCTACAAAAAAACCGCTATTTGCGAACTGTTGGACGGTCCGCCAGTCGGAAGTAGCTTGAGAACAGGTCTGTATCGTGTCTCTCGGCCGGCGCGTCGCCACGCGCCCCCAGCCTTACGTCCCCGCCAACGCCCGCAGCGGCGTCATCCTGGTCACCCGCCAGGCCGGGTAGATGCCGCCGAGCACGCCGATCGCGACGCCCACGAGCAGGCCCCGGCCGAGGCCCCAGGCGGTGACGGACGGGGAGATGTAAGAGCTGACGCCGAGCGCTTTGACGAGCAGGTCGCCGCCGATCACTCCGAACAACAGGCCGGCGGCGGCCCCGAGCGCGCTGACGGCGATGCCCTCGCCGAGCACGAGGGTGGCCACGCGTAGGGGCGACCAGCCAACCGTGCTCAACAGTCCGAGCTCCCCCTTTCGTTCCATTATCGACATCGCCATCGTGTTGGTCACGCTTATCGCCCCCACGATCAGAGCGATCACGACAATCACGAGGATCGCCTTCGAGATCAAGGTCGCGTTGGCGCCGGCCCGCAATGCCTGTTCGGGCGTCGAGATCGTCTGGGTTCCTTCGAATTCGTGTTCGATTTTGGCGGCCGCCTCGCTGGCTTTCACGTTCGGTGAGAGCCTCAGGATCACATTCGTCTCCTCGTTCGGCCTGCCCGCCAGCCGCCTCGCCTGTTCGAGCCCGAGCACCGCGCCGCCGTCCTCGAACTGGATGCCCGAGTCATAGATCCCCGCGACCCTGAACTGGCGCCCCGAGATCGCGACCATGTCGCCGACCCTCAGCTTCGATTGCGCCGCCAAACGTTCACCCACCAACGCTTCTTTCGCTTCGTCTCTCAGGCGCCCACCGGCGACGATCACCATGTTCTTGGCAAAAAAGCTCTGCTGGTCCGCGCCGAACACGACCGCGCCCGGTTCGTCTTTCAGAGCTTCGACCATCAAGACCAGCGGCGTCGCCTCGGCCACGTACGGCTTTTCTTGGAGCTTCCCGACGAGCGACCCCGGCAGGATCGAAGAGGTCGGATCGGACACGTTCGCCTGGAAGACCCCCAGCTCCGAGCCGCCCAAATGCACCAGGCCCTCCGCCGTCTGCTTCAAACCCGCCGTGAACGACAGCAAGGCCACGATCGTCGCCACCCCGACGGCGATGCCCGCCGCCGTGAAGGTCGTCCGCATCGGCCTCCTCGACAGGTTCGTCAAGATGATCGTCAGCATGTCTCAGCTCGCCGTCTCGCGGGGCGCGCTCTGACGCGCCGTCTCGCCGCCGTCTTTATCAAGTTTGCCGTCGCCGTCATCGCTCGCGGCGCGGGCCGTGAGCGGCCGGCCTTCGTGGTCGACCAAGCCGCCGTCCACGAGCGTCACGGTGCGGTCCGCGCGCGCGCCGACCGCGCTGTCGTAGCTGACCACGATCATCGTCATGCCGTGCTGGTCTCTCAGCCTGAACAGCAGGTCCAGCACCCTCTCGGAGGTCGCCGAGTCGAGCGCCCCCGTCGGCTCGTCCGCCAGCAGCAGCCTCGGTTCGTTGACCAGTGCCCTTGCGACCGCCACCCTCTGGCGCTCTCCGCCCGACAGCTCGGACGGAAGGTGGCCGGATCTCGCGCTCAGGCCGACCTCCTCCAGCAGCTCGTTCGCGCGCCTTCGCCGCTCGGACCGGCGCACGCCCGCGCCGATCAGCGGCACTTCGACGTTCGCCCTCGCGTTCAACGTCTCCAGCAAGAGGTGCCTCTGAAATACGAAGCCCACCAGCTCCCTCCTTGCCCGGGCCGGATGGGGTCCGCTCCAGATCGACTCCCCGTCGATCAGCACCTTGCCCGAGTCGGGCTGCTCCAAGCCGCCTATCAGGCTCAACAACGTGCTCTTGCCCGACCCAGACCGGCCGGTCACCACGACCGCCTCGCCCGGCTCGACCTTCAGCGAAAGCTCGCGCAGCGCGCTGATCCTGCCGAACCGCTTGCTGACCCCTTCGACGACCACCCTGGCGCCGGCGTGCCCGTTCACCGCGGCGCCTCGGTCATGCCCGGCCTGTACACGGCCGCCGCTTGCAATGGCCTGTGCTTCGCCCGGGTCATGCCACGACCTGGACCGGGTAGTCGAGGTCGATGACTACGCCGCCGCTTACGATCACCGCCCTGAACGTCAGCTGATAGCCGACCGCCGAAGCCGGCCACCTGAACGTGTCCGAGAAACGGCCTTCGAACGTGTAATGCGACCTGTGCGCGACGACCTGGCCCGCGAACAGGTACTCGTAGCTGACGCTCGCCTTCGCCGGCTTGCCCGCCTTCGTGACGTCGAAATGGATCGGCCAGCTCCTGTTGACCTTCGGTCTGTGCGTGCCCGCCTTCAACGTCGCGGCCACGCCCCCCGCCGACCCGGTCACGACCCCAACGCCCGTGGCCGTCCCCGTGGCCGCCGAAGGCGACGTCTGGGTCGAAGTCGTCTGGCCCGTGCCGGTCGTCCCCGTGGCCGCGGAAGGCGACGTCTGGGCCGAGGTCGTCTGGCCCGTGCCGGTCGTCGCGGCGGTCGCGGGCTTGACGTTGGTCCTATGCGCGGTCGTGCTCGGCGAGGAAGAGCCGCAGCCCGTCGCAACCAGACCTGCCAGCAGTGCGGCAGCGGACAGCGCGAACAGGTGGCCGACCCCGCGGGCGCTCGCGGCCTGCCCGCCGATACCGTGCCGGGCGCGAGCTTCCCGCCGCTCGGTGTCTATCTCCTGGCACATCTCTTTCGCGACGATAGTAGGTAGGCCCGACCCACTCGTCGTGCGGCCGGCACGGCCAAGACAAGTACGTAATAAGGCGCACCTCGGTTGAGGAGAGTCCCCGATGTGGAGCCCGCCCGACCGGGGGTACGTTGCCTGTCAGACGCGCGAAATGCAGAGCCGCACCCGCGGCTGGCGTGGCTGAGCGTGTCGCGGAGTTCGTCCGACCACGACCGAAGGCAGGTATCCAGAAATGAAGGCTCTCGTCTATCACGGCCCTGGCGAACGCGGTTGGGACACCGTCGAGGATCCCGCGATCGTCGACCCGACCGACGCGATCGTGCGCATCGACACCTCCACGATCTGCGGCACCGACCTGCACATCCTCAAAGGCGACGTCCCCGAGACCACGCCCGGCACGGTCCTCGGCCACGAGGCCGTCGGCGTGGTCCAGGCGGTCGGCGCCGGTGTCACCACGGTCGCGCCCGGCGATCGCGTCCTGATGAGCTGCGTCAGCTCGTGCGGACGCTGTCGCTACTGCAAGGAAGGCCGCTACGGCCAGTGCCTCGGTGGCGGCGGCTGGATCTTCGGCCATCTGATCAACGGCCTGCAGGCCGAGCTCGCCAGGGTTCCGTTCGCCGACAACTCCGTCTACAAGGTCCCGGAAGAGCTGACCGACGAGCAGGTCCTGTTCCTGGCCGACATCCTGCCGACCTCCTACGAGGTCGGCGTTCTCAATGGCCTGGTCGCTCCCGGCGACACGGTCGCGATCGTCGGCGCCGGTCCGATCGGCCTGGCCGGGATCCTCACCGCCCGGCTGTATACGCCCGGGCGGATCGTCGCGATCGACCTTGCCGACAGCCGTCTCGAGTCGGCGCTCCGGTTCGGCGCCGACGAGACGATCAACAACGGCAGCCAAGATGCCGTCGCCAGGGTCATGGAGCTGACCGACGGCCTCGGCGCCGACGTCTCGTTCGAGGCGGTCGGCGTGCCCGAGACCTTCGAGCTGGCGGCCGACCTGATCAGGCCCGGCGGGCGGGTCGCCAACATCGGGGTTCACGGCAAGGCCGCCTCGCTGCACCTCGAGAAGCTATGGATCAGGGACGTCACGATCACGACCGGCCTGGTCGACACGTTCAGCATTCCCCAGCTGATGCGCCTGATCGCCTCCGGGCGTCTCGATCCTTCGCTGTTCGCAACCCACCGTTACCCGCTCGCCGACACGATGGCCGCCTACGACACGTTCGCCGACGCCGCCCGAACCGGCGCCTTGAAGATCGTGCTGCAGGGCGCCGAGGCCAACGCCGGCGCGGTCGGCGACGCCAGGGTCCAAGTGGCGGCGGTCGCTTAAAAATGCGGGGCGGTGCAGGGCGTCCGTGCTTTGCCCCTTCAGGTCGAGATGTTTGCACGGAGGATGCCTTGCACGACTGGGCTTAGTGTGAAAGGCAATGCCCGCTGACCTCAAATTGGCGCCTGACTCGCCGGTCCCGGCCACGGCCGACTCCCGCCGTGGCCCTCCGGTCCCTGCGGCAGCGATCAGGATCGTGCTGGCCGACGATCACGAGCTGGTGCGCCGCAGCGTGCGCGCCTTGCTCGACGGCGAAGACGGCATGGACGTCGTCGCGGAAGCGAGCGACATGGACTCGACGCTCCGGCTGGTGCGTGACGAGCGCCCGGCCGTGCTCGTGCTCGACCTGTGGATGCCCGGCAGCTCGGGAGTCGGCGCCATCGAGCCCCTGCGCAAGCAGGTGCCAGACACCCAGATCGTGGTGATGACGATGCAGGACGCTCCGGCGTTCGCCGAGCACGTGCTCGGCGCCGGGGCTGTCGGCTTCGTCGTCAAGGAGCATGCCGCCGACGAGCTGGCGTTCGCCGTGCGCGCGGCGGCCCGCAGCGAACGCTATGTGAGCCCTCGGGTCGCTCGCGGCGGGCGCTCGCCTGCTCCCGCGTAGGCCGGATCGGTCTGCTCGCGCCAGCGGACCGGCAGGCGCGCCGTAACGAGCGTGCCCTGCTCGCCGGACTCCAGGCGCAGCCTGCCTCCGACGAGGCTCACGCGCTCGCGCATCCCGGCCAGCCCGAAACCTTGCCTGATCGCTTCGGGGTCGAAGCCTGCTCCGTCGTCTCGGACCTCGACCACCAGCTCGCCGCCGGCCTCGCGGATCGCCACCTGGACGGTGCTCGCGCGGGCGTGCTTGGCGACATTGGTCAGCGCCTCCTGTACCAGCCGGTAGATCGCCGTCTCGAGCTCACCCTGGAAACGTCCCGGGCCGGTGGAGGAGTCGGGCAGCGCGAGGTCCGCCTCGATCGCGAAACCATCCTGCTCGCGGTGACGATCGAGGAGCGCCTCGAGCGCCGCCCGCAGCCCAAGCTCGTCGAGCGCCGCCGGCCGCAGCTCGACGATGATCGCCCTCAGGTTCGCGATCTCGCGCTCGATGTGGGTCACGGCCTCGCGCATCGCCTCATGGGCACGTCCGGGATCCTCGCTGCGCAGCGCCGAGGAGAGCAGCAGGCGCAGGCCGCCGAGCCCCTGCAGCGTCTCGTCGTGCAGCTCCCGCGCCCAGCGCCTGCGCTCGGCGTCGGCGGCGGCCAGCGAGCTGCGCAGGCGGTCGGTCTGCACGCTCTGGGCGATCGCCACGGCGTTCGCCGCGCTCGCGGCGAACGTTCTCAGCATCTGCTCGTCGTCCTCGCCGAATGTCTCGCCGTCCTCGCCGAGCTCGCCCACGTCTTCGCCCCGATCGAGCGCCGCCAGCACGCCGACTCCCCGGCCCCTGTAGATCATCGGCACGAGCAGGGCCGTGTTGGCTTCGGGCAGCCCGACCTCGGTGGGGGAGATGCGCAGGCGCGAGGCGACGTCCGTGATTCGCTCCGGCTGGCGGCGTTCGAGCACGTGCCCGAAGGTCGAGCCGGCGATCGGCAAGCGCACGCCACGCATGCCCTGGGCGTGGCCGGCGCTGGCGTGGATGACCAACTCTTCGTCTTCACGCAGCATGATCACGAGGCTGCGTGCGTGAACCAGTGCCCGGCCGCGCTTGACGATCAGCTCGAGCACGTGCTCGAGCGCGATCTCGTCTCCGATCGCCGCCGCCACGTCGCGCGTGGCCTCCAGCGCCCTGAACGCCCGCTCGAGCTCGTGACGGCGCCGCTCGCTGGTCTCGTACAGCCGCGCGTTGTCGATCGCCACGGCCGCCCACTCGGCGAGGATCACGACGGCCTCCTCGTCCTGCGCCGTGAACTCGCCGCCCTGCTTCTCGGTCAGGTACAGGTTGCCCCAGGCCCTGCCCCTGATCAAGATCGGCACCCCCAGAAAGCTGCGCATGACCGGGTGCCCCGCCGGAAAGCCGTAGCTGCTCGGATGGCGTCCCACGTCATCCAGGCGCAGCGGACGCGGATCCTCGATCAGCACGCCCAGCACGCCCCTGCCGCGCGGCTCATCTCCGATCGCTCGGCGGGCCTGCTCGTCGATGCCCAACGTCAGGAACTGCCCGAGCTCAGCGCGCTCCTCGTCGAGGATGCCCAGCGCGGCGTAGCCGGCGCCCGTGATCTCCTTGGCGGTCTGCAGCACCGCGTCGAGCACGGCCGCCAGGTCGAGCTCGGTCATCAGCCATCGTCCGACGTCGAGCAGGCGCCTGATCCACAGCTCTCCGGACTCTTCGCTCATCACTTGCGCTCTCGTCCGAGCTTACTCCGTAGTTATCCTCCAGCCTCACGCGGCTTTTCGCTGCTGACCGTAGTCCCGCCGCAACCTAGCCTTACACCGTGAGCGACACCAGCCCCAACACCGACAAGCTCCGCGTCGCGATCGCCGGCGGGGGAGTCGCGGCCCTGGAGACGGCGCTGGCGCTCGACCGCCTGGCCCCGGACCTGACCGATACCACGCTGATCGCGCCCAACGCCGAGTTCGCATACCGGCCGTTGTCGGTGCGCGAGCCGTTCGCCTACGCGCCCGCGCGGCGCTATCCCCTCGCGCGGATCGCCGAGGACGCCGGCGCGCGGCTCCTCGCCGGCGAGCTGGAGTGGGTCGCCCCGCTCGAGCGCGCGCTCCACACCGTGGACGGCCAAACGATCCCCTACGACGTGCTCGTGCTGGCGCTCGGCGCCCGCGCGCGGCCCCGCTTCAAGCACGCCCTGACGATCGACGATCGCCACATGGACGCGACCTTGCGTGGCCTGATCCAGGACGTCGAGGCCGGCTATGTCAGCCGCGTCGCGTTCGTCGCGCCCGGCCGCATGGCCTGGCCGCTGCCGCTGTATGAGTTGGCCTTGATGCTCAGCGCCCGCGCCTACGACATGGACGCCCAGCTGAACGTGACGCTCGTCACGCCCGAGGACCGCCCTCTGGCGATCTTCGGCGTCGCCGCCAGCGACGCGGTCGGCGAGCGCCTGGCCGCGGCGGGCATCGAGACGATCGGCTCCGCGTACGCCGAGATGCCGGACACCGGGCAGCTCGTGCTCAACCCCGGGGATCGTCACCTCTACGTGGATCGCGTCGTCGCGCTGCCCGAGCTGTACGGGCCTGGCGTGCGCGGCGTCCCTCTGGCCGAACACGGCTTCGTCAAGGTCGACGCCCACGGGCGCGTGCTCGACACCGAGAACATCTACGCCGCCGGCGACGCCACCGAGTTCGCCGTCAAGCACGGCGGCGTCGGCTCTCAACTTGCCGACGCGGCCGCCGAATCGATCGCCGCGCTCGCCGGCGCCCCCATCACGCCCGCGCCGTTCGATCCGGTCATCCGCGGCATGCTCTTGACCGGTGCCGAGCCCCTCTACCTGAGCGCTCAGATCACCGGCGGCCACGGCTTCAGCTCGGAAGTCTCCGACATTCCGCTGTGGTCGCCCCCCAGCAAGATCTCCTCCGAGTACCTGGCCCCTTATCTGGATTCGCTCGACCGCGAGGACGACTCGCCGGGCTCGGGCCAGGCCGCGGCCGTCACCGGCTAGGCCGGCTCGGAGGCCCTCGGCCATGGTGTCCGCGCCGAAGGGCGTTCAAGGGCGGGCATGGCCAGGCGTCTGTGCAATGCCTTCGTTGGTTGGGTCCACTCGCGCGCGCGCGAATGCCCCGATTTAGGGAGTATCGCGCCCGGTCGCGATACTGCCGGCATGGCAGCATCGACCGCCGCAGACTCCGCGGGGCGGGGCGGGGACTCTTCCGCCGGGCGCACCGCCTGGGCGCGCAACCTGGGGGCCCCGGTCCGTGCGTTCCTGGGCGCCGAGACCGCCGGCGCGGTGGTGCTCGCCGGCGCCGCGATCGCCGCGCTGGCGTGGGCCAACTCGCCGTGGTGGCACTCCTATGAACAGGCTTGGCAGACCACGCTCTCGGTCAGCCTCGGCAGCCACGTGCTCTCGGGCACCTTGCGCCAGTGGGTCAACGAAGGCCTGATGGCCCTCTTCTTCCTGGTCGTCGGCCTGGAGGCCAAGCGGGAGCTGGACCTCGGCGAGCTGCGCGAGCGCGGGCGCCTGGCGGTCCCGGTCCTGGCCGCCCTTGGCGGCATGGCCGCATGCGTGGCGATCTACCTGGCGTTCAACGCCGGCGGCGCCGGCGCGCACGGCTGGGGCACGGCGATGTCGACCGACACCGCCCTGGCGCTCGGCGCGCTGGCTCTGGTGGCGCCGACCGGCGCCGCGCGGCTGCGGGTCTTCCTGTTGACACTCGCCGTCGTCGACGATCTGTGCGCGCTGATCGCGATCGCGATCGCCTACTCGAGCCACGTCTCTTGGCCGGCCCTATCTGTCGCCCTCGGGCTGTTCGCCGTGCTCGTCGCCCTGCGCTTCGCCGGGTCCTGGCGCGAGCCGGCGGCGGTGCTCATCGGGATCGGCGTCTGGCTGGCGATGTTCGAGTCCGGCATCGACCCGGTCGTCGCCGGTCTTGCGATCGGCCTGGTCACGAGCGCCTACCCGCCCGCCCGTGACGAGCTTGCCCGCGCCACCGAGCTGACGCGCTCCTTTCGCGAGCAGCCGACCCCCGAGCTGGCCTACCTCGCCCAGCGCGGCCTGGCCGCCACGATCTCGCCCAACGAGCGCCTCCAGTACCGGCTGCATCCTTGGACCAGCTTTTTTGTCGTGCCTCTGTTCGCGCTGGCAAACGCCGGCATCCACCTCGACTCCAGGGTGCTCTCCGACGCGGCCAGCTCGCCGGTCACGATCGGGATCGTGCTCGCCTACGTTCTCGGCAAGCCTTCCGGCATCCTCGCGGCCTCCTGGCTCGGCACGCGGCGCGCCCTCGGCGGCACGCCCTCCCGCTTGGTGCTCACCTGGCCCGGCCTGGCCGGCACCGGCGCCGTCGCCGGCATCGGCTTCACGGCATCCTTGCTGATCGCCGGCCGGGCCTTCCACGGCGAGCTGCTCGCCGAGGCGACGCTCGGCGTCCTGGCGTCGGCGCTCGTCTCTCCGCTCGTCGCCTTCGTCGCCTTCCGGATCATCGCCGCGCTGCCCGAGTCGCTGCGCGCCCGCCAGCTTGGCCGCACCGCCGCGCAGCTGATCGACCTCGCCGAGGACGTCGACCCTGAGCGCGACCACATCCGGGGGGCGCTCGACGCGCCGGTCACGCTCGTCGAGTACGGCGATTTCGAGTGTCCCTACTGCGGCCGGGCCGAGCCCGCGATCCGCGAGCTGCTCGCCGAGTTCGGCGACGAGCTTCGCTACGTCTTTCGTCACCTGCCGCTCTCCGACGTCCACCCCTTTGCCCAGCTCGCGGCCGAGGCCTCCGAGGCCGCCGCCGCCCAGGGCGCCTTCTGGCCGATGCACGACCTGCTCCTGGCTCACCAGGGGGCGCTCACGCCGGCCCACCTGCGCGACTACGCGAGTCAGCTCGGGCTCGACGTCGATCGCTTCATGGAGGACCTTCGTCACCGCGCCTTCGCCCCGCGCGTCAGCGAGGACGTCGCCAGCGCCGATGCCAGCGGCGTTTCCGGGACCCCCTCGTTCTTCGTCAACGGCCGCCGCCACACCGGCGTCTACGACGTCCAGACGCTCTCCGCCGCCGTCCGCGCCGCGCGCCGGCGCGCGCTCGCCGGGGCCGCCGTCACCGAGGGCGGGTAGCCTCCGACAGTTCCAGCTGGCGCTGCCTGCCGGCGTCGACGATCGCGCAGACCTGGCCGGGACGATCGACCATATGCATCATCTCGAGGTCGGCCTTGTCGATGCGGCCGTCGGTCAGCGCGCCCTGACCGAGCCAGCCAAGCAGGCCCTTCCACTCGCCGTCGCCCAGCAGGATCACCGGGAAGTGCCTGATCGTCTGGGTCTGGATCAAAGTCAGCGACTCGAACAGCTCGTCGAGCGTCCCGAAGCCGCCCGGACCGATCACGAAGGCGCAGGCGTAGCGCACGAACATGATCTTCCTGGCGAAGAAGTGCCTGAAGCGAAGGTCTATGTCCAGATATTCGTTGGCTGCCTGCTCGTGGGGCAGCTCGATGTTGCAGCCGATCGACAGCCCGCCCGCTTCGCGCGCCCCCCGGTTGGCGGCCTCCATCAGACCCGGACCGCCACCGGTCATGACCGCGTAGCCGGCCCTCGCCAGCTCCGCTCCCACCGTGCGGACCAGCTCGTAGTGGGGGCTGTCTCTGGGCGTGCGGGCCGAGCCGAACACGGTCACGGCCGGCCCGATGCTCGCGAGCACGTCGAAACCGTGGGCCAGCTCACCGGCGATGTTGCGAACGCGCGCGGCGTCACCGGCCCTCACGTTGGCGGGCTCGTCGCCCAGCCACTGAAACAGCTCCTCGTCGAAGGTCCTAGCTCGATCGTCGCTCATCTCGGCGCCAAGCCTACGCGGATAAACAATTTCGGTCCGCGCGAAGCGGCCCTCGATCCCGCCTTCATGCCAGTCGCCGGACCGCGATGAGCGGTCGCAAAGGATTCCGCATAACAGGACCGTGACTTTCTGTGCCGCGAGTCTAACTTTGGGTCTTTTCGGGCCAGATTGCTTCCGGTCTCGGCCTAGTCTTGTCGCATCCCAGATTTCCGTCCGTACCCGGAGGCCGACCATGAGCCACGCCAAGACCGCCACTCGCGCCGCCGACCTCGCCGAGCGCATCGTCGACGAGATCAGCCGCTCAGGCCAAGACTGGCGCACGATCGAGCGCCACGCCCACGGGCTCGCCG
>DATJWI010000148.1:0-2081 GCA_035501375.1 Solirubrobacteraceae bacterium | reverse complement strand
GGAAGCGTATTCATGGCAGCACCTCCAGGGACATGGACAGGTCCAGGGCGCGCGATGAATGCGTAAGCGCGCCCATCGAGATCCAGTCTATCCCCGTCTCGGCCAGTTCTCGAAGCGTGTCGAGCGTGACGTTGCCGCTGGCCTCTGTTTCGGCCCGGCTGGCGACCCTCGTGACGGCGGCCCTCAGTTCGTAGACGTCCATGTTGTCGAGCAGCAGCCTCGGCGCGCCCGCGGCGATCGCCTCGTCGATCTCCTCCAGAGTCCTGACCTCGACCTCGAGCGTGCCTGCCAGGTCTGGGTGCGCGGCCCTGGCGAGCTCGACGGCGCGCGCGATCGAGCCGGCGATCGCGATGTGGTTGTCCTTGATCAGGATCGCGTCATACAGGCCGAAGCGGTGGTTGTAGCCGCCGCCGGCCGCGACCGCCGCCTTCTCCAAGGCCCGTAAGCCGGGGGTCGTCTTGCGGGTGTCGAGCACTTTGGCGCCGGTTCCGCTCGTCGCCGACGCGGCGCGCGCGGCGAACGAGGCCACGCCCGAGAGGTGACCCAAGAAGTTGAGGGCCGTGCGCTCGGCCGTCAACAGAGCCCTTGCTCTGCCCTCGACGGCCAGCACCGGACCGCCCTCGGCGCGCCAGTAGCCCTCGGGCACGAGCCGCTCGAACCTGGCGTCTCGATCGAGCGCCAAGAACGTGAGCTCGGCCATCTGCAGGCCGTAAACCGAGCCGGCCGCCTTCTGGACGATCAGGCCTTTCGCCAGGGCCTCGACCGGGACGATCGCCTCGGTCGTGGCGTCGCCCGAACCGATGTCCTCGCGCAGGGCCCGTCTGACCGTCTCTTCCAGCTCGGCGACGGGCGGCAGCAGCGGCGCGCCACCGCTGCCCCAGCGTCGCGCGCGCGCTGGTGGCATCCCACCCTCGAGGCCAGGCGAGCCGCTCACTCGCGCGCGCCCGCGGACGCCGCCGCCCTCAGCAGATAAGCACGCACGAAGCCGTCCAGATCGCCGTCCAGGACCCGCTGGACGTCGCCCATCTCGTGGCTGGTGCGATGGTCCTTGACCAACGAGTACGGGTGCATCACGTAGGAGCGGATCTGGGAGCCGAAGTTGACGTCCTGGGCCTCGCCCTTCTCGCGCGCGATCTCCTCGGCGCGTTCGCGCTCTTTGCGCTCCAGGAGCTTGGCCTTCAGCATCGCCAGAGCGGTCGCCCGGTTGGAGGACTGAGAGCGCTCGTTCTGGCACTGCACGACGATGCCGGTCGGCCTGTGGGTGATGCGCACGGCAGAATCGGTCTTGTTGACGTGCTGGCCGCCGGCCCCGGAGGCCCGATAGGTGTCCACCTGCAGGTCGTCCTCGTCGATCTCGATCTCGCCGGACGCGTCGGGCACGACCGGTGCAACCTCGACGCCGGCGAAGCTCGTGTGCCTGCGGTGGGCCGAGTCGAACGGCGAGAGCCGCACGAGCCTGTGCACGCCGCGCTCGGCGCCGAACAGCCCGTAAGCGTTCTCGCCGGAGACCTTGAACGTGGCCGACTTGATGCCGGTTTCCTCACCGGCGCTTGCCTCCAACAGCTCGACTGTAAAGCCGCGCCGCTCGGCCCATCTCATCTCCATCCTCAAGACCATCTCGGCCCAGTCCTGGGCGTCGGTGCCACCGGCGCCCGCGTTGACGGTGACCAGGGCGTCGCCGGAGTCATAGCGCCCCGAGAACAGCCTCTGCTCCTCGAGCTCGGCCAGGCGCTGCTCGACCGAGGCCAGCTGCTCGCCGACTTCCTCTTCCAGCGACTCCTCCTCGGCGGCCATCTCGACGAGCCCGTCGAGATCCTCGACATCGGCCTGGAGCTCCGTGAACGTCTGCAGGCGCCGGCTGACGCGAGCGTGCTCGGAGGACACCGAAGCGGCCCGCTCGGAGTCGTCCCAGAACCCTGCTTTCCCCATCTCGGCTTCGAGCGCGCCGATGCGCTCACTCAGGCCAGCCGGGTCAAAGATAGTCCGCGAGGAGCTTCATCTGCTCGCGGATCGCCGCCAGCCGCTGGGGCGTGTTCTCGCTGGCGTCGGTCGAGGCCATCCATCCACGCTATCAGCCGCCC
>DATJWI010000147.1:0-6983 GCA_035501375.1 Solirubrobacteraceae bacterium | reverse complement strand
CTCGGGTTCGCCTTCTGCACACCATGCGAATAGCGATCGACGTCGACTCAACGCTGCATCACTACTGGGACACGCTCTCGGCGATCGCTCTGCGCCGGTTCGGGATCGAGCTTCCCTACGAGGAGCAGTTCACCTGGGGCATCACTCGCCTGCGTCCCGACCAGCTGGCGCTCTGCATCGAGGAGAGCCACACCGATGCTCACATCCTCGCCGGGGTCCCCTATCCGGGCGCGGTCGAGACCGTCCGCCGCTGGCACTCTCTCGAAGGCCACTTCATCCACGTGACCAGCCACCGGGATCCAGGCTGTGTCGAGGCGACCGGTCGCTGGCTCAGCCAGATCGGCATGCCCTACGACGACCTGCGCTGCTCCTGGGACAAGGTCTCGCGTTGCGCCGAGCTCGAGATAGACCTGCTGATCGACGACTCACCCGAGAACATCACGGCCGCGCTCGCTCACAGCATCGCGGCCGCCACCCTCTCGCACCCTTGGAACCGCGACGTCTGCGAAGAAGAGGACGTGGTCTCAGCGGCCGACTGGCCCGGGCTCGCGCGGGCTTTGCACCCCCTGCTGCAGGCGCCTCGCGCCGCCGCGGGTCACGACGGCGGGCTCGCCGGGCTGGCCAGGCAGGGCACGGGGGTTGGCGTGCAGGGCGCCGGGCTGGCCGGGCAGGGCACGGGGGTCGGCGCGGCGAACTAGGCTGCATGGACCGAATCGCGCCGGCCTGGGACTTGGCCATCGCTCTGCTTGCCGAAGACCTGGCTCGCCGCGATGCCGCCTCGCGAACGGTGCGGGCCTATCTGAGCGACCTGCGCCAGTTTGCGGCCTGGGCATCGGGTCTCGGCCTGGAACCCGACTCGGTGGGGCCGCGCGAGCTGAAAAGCTTTTTGGCGACGCTTTCCGAAGGCCGCATCGCTCCGAGCACGATCGCTCGCAAGCTGGCGGCGCTGCGAGCGCTCTTTGCCAGTCGCCGCGAGCACGGCCTGATTCCACAGAACCCGGCTGAGCTCGTGTCCGCACCCAAACGGGGCCATGAGCTGCCTTCGGTCCTGAGCGCCCGCGAGGCCGCTGCGCTGCTCGATGCGATTCCAACGCGCGGGGCCCTTGAGCTACGCGACCGGGCCATGTTCGAGCTGGCCTACGGCAGCGGTCTGCGTGCGGAGGAGCTCGTAACGCTGCGCCTGGCGGACGTCGACTACGACGCCGAGCAGCTGCGCGTCGAAGGCAAGGGCCGCAAGACTCGCTACGTACCCGCCGGTGAGGTCTCGTTGCGACTCGTCGGCGAGTACCTCGATCGGGGCCGGCCTGAGCTTGCCGCACGGGCGAGCCAGCGCGAGGAGGCTCGTAGGGGGGCTGGTGGCGGAGAGATGTCTTCTAAAACGGCCGACCTACGCGCGCGCGCGTACGCGCGCGCAGACCCACTCGATCGGGATGCCTTACCGGACCGCGATCGGGATGCCTTACGGGACCGCCTCGATCGAGATTTCCTGTTCCTCTCGAGGAGCGGCCGGCCCCTCGGAACGAGCGATGTCCGCCGACGTCTGCGCGGCTGGGCCAGGCGCAGCGGCATCGATTCGAGGATGGGCGCGTTCGGTCCCCACACGCTGAGGCACTCCTTTGCGACCCATCTTCTCGATGGTGGCGCGGACCTGCGCGCTATCCAGGAGCTGCTGGGCCACGCGTCCGTGTCGAGCACCCAGATTTACACTCGGGTAGAGTCCGCGAAGCTGAAGAGCGCGTACGCGCGCAGCCACCCAAGGGCCTGAGGCGAGGGACACAGGCCCAGAGGACGGACCCCCGATGGAGACGAACGTCAAAGCGATCGAGCTGCGCGAACTATGGCGGCGATACAAGGCCGACGGCGACCAGAGCGCCCGGGAGCGGCTCGTCGTCGCCTACTCGCCCCTGGTCAAGTACGTGGCAGGGCGCACAGCCGCCGGTTTGCCTCCGCACGTCGAGGAGGCCGATCTCATCTCATACGGTCTCGGCGGCCTGATCTCCGCGATCGAGCGCTTCGAGCCGGCGCGCGAAATCAAGTTCGAGACGTACGCGATCATGAGGATCAAGGGCGCGATCATCGACGAGCTGCGCTCCCTGGATTGGGTGCCGCGCTCCGTCAGGGCCCGGGCGCGCGAAGTCGAGCGCGCCAACGCCAAGCTCGAGAACACGTTGCAGCGGGCGCCGACCGACCAGGAGATGGCTGCCGAGCTCAAAATCTCGGTCGATGAACTGAACGAGTCGCTCTTGGCGATTTCGCACTCCTCGATGGTCGCCTTGGACGAGCTGTGGTCGACCTCGGACTCCAGCGGGGACCAGGTGTCCCTGATGGACACGATCGAGGACCAGAGCGCGCCCGACCCGGCGCGTGCGCTCGACATGGGAGACCTGAAGGACCGGATCGCCGAGTCGATCGCGCTTCTGCCCGAGCGCGAGAAGCTCGTGATCGCGCTCTACTACTACGAGAACCTGACCTTGCGCGAGATCGGCGAGGTGCTCGGTGTGACCGAGTCCAGGGTCTCCCAGTTGCACACCAAGGCCGTCCTGCGCCTGCGCTCGCACATGCAAGAGGAGGCGTTCGAGACCTAAACGAGCCCGTCGGGCGAGACAGTCGTGGCGATCGTGGCAAGCGCGCGGTATCTTGGGTTGCCCGGCCTAAGGAGGCCCGACATGATCGCACCGGATCGGATTCGCAACGTCGCCCTGGTAGGGCATCGCGGATCGGGCAAGACCTCGCTGCACGAGGCTCTCCTGTTCGAGGCAGGCGTTCTCGACCGCCTCGGTTCGGTGCCGGACGGGAACACCGTGTCGGACTCGGCGCCCGACGAGCGCGCGCGCCAGATGTCGATCTCGGCCACGCTGTCGACGCTGAAATGGCGTGAGCGGAAGATCAACCTGCTCGACACGCCCGGCGAGCCGAGCTTCGTCGCGGACGCGCTCACCGCTCTGAGGGTGTGCGAGGCGGCTGTATTCGTGATCAACGGCGTGATGGGCGTCGAGGTGACGACCGCACGCCTGTGGCAGCGCGCCGCCGAGTTGGACATCGCAAGGATGCTGTACGTCAACATGCTCGATCGCGAGCGCGCCGACTTCTATCGCACGCTCGACCAGCTCAAGCAGGCCTTCGGCCGGCACGTCGTAGCGACCGAGATTCCGATCGGCTCAGAGCACGATGTCGAGGGCGTGATCGATCTCGTCGACATGACCGCGTTCAGGCAGGACTCGACCGATCGTGGATCGACGGAATCCCAGATCGGCCAGCCCGGCGCCTGGAGGGAGATCGAGATTCCGAGCGATCACGCCGAGCGCGCCCAGGAATACCGCGAGAAGCTGATGGACGAGGTCTCGGAGGTCTCGGATGCGCGGATGGAGCGCTACCTGGAGGGCGAGGCGATCGCGCACTCCGAGATCGTCGACGCGCTCAAGGAGGGCACCAACCACGGCCACATTTTCCCGGTCGTCTGCGGGATCGCCACGCGCAACCTCGGCACCACCAGGCTCCTGGACGCGATCGTCGAGGATCTGCCCTCGCCCGTCAAGCACGGTCCGCTGCTGGCCGTCTCCGGGCCCAGCGATCCGGAGACGGCCGGAGAGACCGAGCTGGTGGCCGATCCCGAGGCCGAGCTGTATGCGTACGCGTTCAAGACGAGGGCCGATCCGTTTGCCGGGCGCATCAACCTGTTGCGCGTCTATCAGGGCACCCTGCCCGCCGATAGTCACGCCTACAACGCCAGGACCAAAGCCAAGGAGCGGGTCGGATCGCTGCTCGTGTTCGCGGGCGCCGAGACAGGGCATCAGCACGAGCTCGGGCCAGGCGATATCGGCGCGGTCGCCAAGCTCAAGGAGACGCGAGCCGGCGACTGGCTGACCACCGAGCATCCGGGATCGGCCAGCGATGGCGCGCCCGCGCCCGCGCTGCCGGCGCTCGAGCTGCCGGCGCCCGTGATGGCCTTCGCTGTCGAGCCGGCCAGCAGGGGCGACGAGGAGAAGGTGTTCGTGGCCTTGAGGCGCCTGCAGGAGGAGGATCCGACGATCGACCTGCACCGAGACCCACAGACGGGAGAGCAGATCGTGGCGGGACTGTCCCAGGTCCACGTCGAAGTGATCGTCGATCGTCTGCGCGAGCGCTTCGGCGTCGAGGTCTCGCTAAAGCCCCCGAGGGTCCCTTACCAGGAGACGATCCGCTCGAGCGCCAAAGCGCACGGCCGCCACAAGAAGCAGTCCGGCGGGCGCGGCCAGTTCGGCGACTGCTACATCGAGATCGAGCCTCTGAGGCCCGGTTTGGGCTTCGAATTCGTCGATGCGATCAAGGGCGGGGTGATCCCCAGCTCGTTCATCCCGGCCGTCGAAAAGGGAGTATTGGAAGCGATGAGTGCCGGCGTGCTTGCCGGCTATCCGGTCAAGGACGTGAAGGTGCGCCTCTATGACGGCTCTCACCACAGCGTCGACTCGTCGGAGATCGCCTTCAAGCTGGCCGGCGCCCATGCGATGCGCGAGGCCCTGCGCGCCGCCGATCCTGTGCTGTTGGAGCCGATCATGCTCGTCACCTTGACGGTGCCCGAGGGCTCTGTCGGCGAGGTGATCGGCGACCTGAACAGCCGCCGCGGGCGCCCCCAGGGGATGGACGGCGCAGGCGGGATGAGCGAGCTCAAGGCCGAGGTGCCGATGGCCGAGATGCTCAGCTACGCCCCCGACCTGAGGTCGCTGACGGGCGGTCAGGGCGAATATACGCTCGAGTTCTTGCGCTACGAGGAGGTCCCCGCCGGGCTTGCCGCCAAGATCGTGGACGGGGCCGTCCAGGAGCGCGCCGCCGCGCACGCTTGAGGCCGCGCCCTACACACGGCGCCCGCCAACAGGTACCCTGGTCTGCTCGTGGCAACCCGTTCGATCGTCACATCCCAGCCCGACATCGCCTGCGACGTGTGCATGCGCCGGCTACTGCGCGGCGAGCGGCCGGACGTCTTCCTGGCCGGCGGCCGGCGTTTGACCGTGTGCGAACTGTGCGCTCCGCGCGCCGCCCACGAAGGCTGGCTGCGCGAGCGCGACGCCCAGGCCGTGAATATGCCGCCGGCGCGACCGCGGCGTGGCCGCGGTCTGCTGGCGCGACTGCGCGGGCGTGGCGAGTCGGGGATGGCTGAGCAGGGCGCCGTCATGGAGTCGGCCGTCGCGCCGGCCCAGATGGCCGTGGAAGGGCTCGAGCCGGTCGGGCTCGAAACGTTCGAGACCCGGAGCCCCGTCGAGCCCGTATCGGCCCGGAGCCCCGTCGAGCCCGTACCGGCCCGGCCCGTGTCGGCCACGCCCGTGTCGGCGGTATCCGTCCAGCCCGTGTCGGCCCATCCGGTGAGGGGCCAGGTCGCGGACGGAGCGTACGCCGAGGCCGAGCATGCCGAAGCTGACTTCCCGGTGGATGAGCCTGTCGAAGAGGGATCTTGGCGGGACGCCTGGATGTTCGTAGCGGAGTAAAGTCTTTAGGACCATGATCTACTGCGTCGTACCCAAGCCAATGGCCGGCGAGCTGTATCCGAAGCTCGTCGAGCACTATGCCGACGACGAGAACGTGACTGTTATCGTCGACCGGCGCGAGTCGGACCGTCGCGCCCGCGGGGCCAGGCCGAGCGAGGCCACCGATCGGAGTTCGACGAGATCTCCGATCGGCCAGCATCGCCGAGTGATCCGCGAGCGCCGCCGCGCCCGCGTGCCCGGCGACCTGCCGCCGCTCGCCAAGGCCCTATAGTCGCCGCGAACTCCGGGCCGTCCCGGCCGCTCGCCATAATCGTGCGCCGATGAAGGCGATCGTCCATGTCGACGGAGGCGCACGCGGCAACCCGGGGCCGGCCGCTGCCGCCTGTGTGGTCTCGACGCCCGCGGGCGAAGTCCTCAGCGAGGACGCCGAGCTGCTGGGAGAGGTCACGAACAACGTCGCCGAGTACAGGGCTTTGTTGCTGGGCTTGGCGAGGGCGCGGGAGCTGGGCGTAGACGAGGTCGAGGTCGTCAACGACTCCGAGCTGATCGCCAAGCAGGTAAACGGCCAGTACAAGGTCAAGCACGCCGCCATGAAGCCGCTGTACCTGGACGCGATGGCGGCTCTGCGCGGGTTCGCGCGCTGGAGTATCCGCACCGTCCCGAGGGCCCAGAACGCCGAGGCGGACGCGCTCGTCAACGCCGCGCTCGACCAGGCCCGCGACGCCGGCACTCTCTGATTGCGTCGCTCGATCGAGGCGCGCCCTTCCCCTGAGCGGGCCGAGAGGCAAGTCAGACAAGGACGCACCGAGCGAAGTGTGCTCGGCACATGAGCGAGGGAGGACGCAGTATGACGCCGCCTATCGGCCCGCTCAGCGCAGAGGTTGCGCGGATTTGGCGAGGGTCAGCATCTGCTGGTTTGAGAGTTCCTCGAGCAGGGTGTTGGTGATCCAGTAGACGACCTTGTGGCTGCGCCAGCCGATCACGTGGATGTGGGGGCCGTCGTTGACGAACCAGTATTCGTGGCCGTCGATGGCCTGGGTGCGGGCGTGGGCGAATAGGGGCGGGTTGGGCCAGTCGGCGCCTTGGAAGTCGTAGTAGCCGCCGATGCCGACGTGCCAGACGACTACGTAGGCGTGGCGGAGGTTGTTCTGTTGATCTTTGAGCGTGTAGGCGCGCGCCTGCTCCTGTTCGGCCGAGATGGTCTGAAAGGCGGGATAGAGAACCGGGAACGGCACTTCGACGGCCGCTTTTACGACTTCGTTGTTGCCGGCCGAGGAGGTCGGCTGGAGTCCTAGGGCGCGCGCCGAGAAGCCGTGGGCGGGATGGGAGTGGCCGTGGTGGTGGGATGAGCTGTGGGTCGGCTTGGGCGCGGGCAGTCGCAGCTGTTCGTGGCCGTTCATGAATTCTTCGAGTGTTGCCTGCTCCAGCCCGGGGGTCGAGGTCACGTAGGACCCGCCGGCGACCTGGGCGTCGACGTTGGCGGCTTTGAATTTGACCTGGCGCAGAGGCTTGGTCTGGGAGAAG
>DATJWI010000146.1:0-3583 GCA_035501375.1 Solirubrobacteraceae bacterium | reverse complement strand
CCAGGAGCCGTCTCAGCTTGACACGGTCGTCGAGAGCGTCGGCGAGGTCATTGTCGTAGCTGCTCTCAAAACCGCTGTTCGCGCGCGCGTGCGTCGCGCGCGCGCGGGCCTCGCCATTTAGAGACGCCCGCCGCGCCGAGCCTTGCCTCCGAACACCCGCCGCCCCGACCGACCCTCTCGCACCCGCCGACCCTCCTGCCCCGTCGTAATCGCCGACCGGCGTCACGCGCGAGGAGTTGCCACGGTGCTCGTCGAGCGCCCTCCGATAGGTCACGAGCGCCAGCCAGCCCTCCGGGTTGGCGACCTCGGTCTTGCCTTCGAGCATGGTCGTGTACAGGCCGTGCCAGGCCTGGGCGTAGCAGGCCTCCAGGTCGCCTTGGTCCAGGTGAACGCCCGCGGCGCGCAGCCGCCCCCGCACGGTCGCCAGCACCCGGCCCTTCATCGCCTCGAACTGGGTCCGCAGCATCCTTTCGGCCCGATAACGGCGTATAGGCAGTGGGCTCACACAATTGAAGATTGCGAACCAGACGAATGCCTGCTCAGCAAAAAGCCGCTATTTGCTCCAAACTCGTGGACCTCATATCCTCGCCACTGCGGTAAGCGCCATGCCAGGCCGCGACCTCGGCCAGCGCCTTCTCCAGGCCCCAGCTCGGCCTCCAGCCCAGGTCACGCTCGGCCGCCGTCGAGTCCAACTCCAGGCGCATCGCCTCGGGCGGGTGCTCACCGGCATCGAGCTCGCACCCGAGCCCGCCGTCGAGCAGGCCGTCCAGCTGACGCACGATCTGAAGGACGGTGCAAGCGTCCTCTGGCCGCGGGCCGAAGTTGAACGGCCTCGCAAAGCCGGCTCCTTCCTCATCGCACAGCGCCTTCGCCAAAGCCAGATAGCCGCTGAGCGGGTTCAGCACGTGCTGCCACGGCCTGATCGCTTCGGGGTTGCGCACGCGCACGGGCCGCCCGTCGTCGTAGGCCCTCAGGATGTCTGGCACCAGCCTGTCTTCGCCGAAGTCGCCCCCGCCGATCACGTTGCCGGCCCGCGCGCTCGCCACGCGTATACCTGCGCCGGCCGGCCCCTCGCCGCCCATCGGCCGGTCGCCACCGGCAGGCCCATCTGCGCCACCCGATCGCCCGGCTCCCGACGACCCGCTTGCGCCCACGCCGCCGACCGCGAAGAACGAGTCTCGGTAGGCGGCCGTCACCAGCTCTGCGCACGCCTTCGACGCCGAGTACGGGTCGCGGCCGCCGAGCGGGTCCCCCTCGACGAAACGATGCGCGACGCCCGCGCTCTCGTGGGAACCTGCCGCCTCGCGGACCTCCGGGCCCGCCGGGCCGCTCACGGCGTCTGCTGCGCCCGCGCCCGCCCCGGGCGCGTACCCGGCCGGGTTGGCGTAGCACTTGTCGGAGGTCACGACCACGACCGCACGCACCGAGCCGCCGGCCGAGCGCGCCGCCTCCAGCACGTTGACGGTGCCCAGCACGTTGACGGCGAACGTGAGCGCCGGCTCGCGCAGCGACAGCCGGACCACCGGCTGGGCCGCCAGATGCAGCACGACCTCAGGGCGGGCCTCGCCGACGGCCTCGCGCACGGCGGCCGCGTCGCGCACGTCGCAGGCCAGCTCGTCCGCCATGTGCGCGGCCACGTCCGCCAGCCCGTACAGCGACGGCGCCGTCGGCGGCCCGCTCGCCAGCCCCACGACCTCCGCGCCGAGCATCTGCAGCCACAACGACAGCCAGGCGCCCTTGAAGCCGGTGTGACCGGTCACGAGCACCCGCCGCCCGCGCCAGAAGTCGTTGTCGATGCTTGCCACGGCCGCCGCTATCTTCACGGAATCGCCATCCCGACGACATCCGGGCCGACGCCCTCGCCGGACCGCGCGCCAGCCGCCGCGCCGGCGCTCCCGCCCCGCGCGGAGGTCCTGGGCATACCGCTGGCGGTCTCCGACTACGAGCAGGTCATGGACTGGATGGACGCGATGGTCGCTTCAGGCGAGCGCGGCTACGTGACCGCCGCGGCCGTCAACCTCGTGATGAACGCCCGCGAGAACCAGGCCACGATGGAGGCGGTCATGGCCGCGACCCTGGCGGTGCCCGACGGAATGCCGCTCGTCTGGGCCCTCCACGCGCTCGGATACCCTGCCGCCACCCGTGTCTACGGGCCCGACCTGATGGCCCTCTACTGTGCCCGCTGCGCCCACGCGAACACGCCCATCTACCTCTACGGCGGGCGCGGCGACGCCGAGCGCGAGCTGTTGGCCAGCCGGCTCTGCGAGCGCTTCCCGGGGCTTCCGATCGCCGGCGGCGCCTCGCCGCCGTTCACACCGCTCACGCTCGCCGAAGACGACCGGCTCCTCGCCGACATCGACGCCTCCGGCGCCCAGGTCGTCTGGGTCGGCACGGGCCAGCCCAAGCAGGAGCAGTGGATGCACCGCATGCGCCCGCGCCTGCACGCCCCGCTCCTGGTCGGGGTCGGCGCGGCCTTCGACTTCCATGCCGGCCTCGTCCCCCAGGCGCCGCCCTGGATGCAACGCCACGGCCTCGAGTGGGCCTACCGGCTGCGCCGCGAGCCCAAACGGCTGTGGCGACGTTACGCCCGCTACAACCCGCGCTTCGTGGCCGCCTTCGCCCGCCAGTACGCCCGGCGCCGCCGCGGCTCGGAGACCTGACGCCGCGTCTTGGCGATCCAGGCGGCTCCCGGATCGACCGTGCGGCTGCTGTCTCCCAAAAAACCCTGCCCCCCCGCGCGCGTACCCTCCGATCGCCATCCGTCGATAGGGTCTCGGCCATGACCGACCGGCGCTCGGCGCTCATCACCGGCATCACCGGCCAGGACGGCTCTTACCTGGCCGAGCTCCTGCTCGACAAGGGCTATGACGTCCACGGCATGGTCCGGCGCGCCTCGACCGAGAAGTTCGACCGGATCGAGCACCTCCGCGACCGCGTCACCCTTCATCAGGGCGACCTGCTCGACCAGCGCTCGCTCGTGGACGCCCTGCGCGCGTCTGAGCCCGCCGAGATCTACAACCTCGCGGCGATGTCCTTCGTCGCCGTCTCCTGGATCCAGCCGACCCTGACGGCCGAGTTCACCGGCGTCGGCGTCACGCGGATGCTGGAGGCGATGCGCGAAGTCTGTCCCGACGCCCGCTTCTACCAGGCCAGCTCCTCGGAGATGTTCGGCAAGGTCCTCGAGGTCCCCCAGACCGAGACCACCCCCTTCTACCCTCGCTCTCCTTACGGCGTCGCCAAGGCCTACGGCCACTTCATCACCGTCAACTACCGCGAGTCCTACGACCTGCACGCCACCTCCGGGATCCTCTTCAATCATGAGTCCGAGCGCAGGGGTCTGGAGTTCGTCACGCGCAAGATCACCTGGCACGCCGCCGCGATCAAGCACGGCCTGACCAACGAGCTGCGACTCGGCAACCTCGACGCCGAGCGCGACTGGGGCTACGCCAAGGACTACGTGGAAGCGATGTGGCTGATGCTCCAGCAGGACGAGCCGCAGGACTTCGTGATCGCCACGGGCGTGGCCCACTCTGTACGGAATTGCGTCGAGATCGCGTTCGACCAGGCGGGAGTTGAGATCAGT
>DATJWI010000145.1:0-4167 GCA_035501375.1 Solirubrobacteraceae bacterium | reverse complement strand
CTGCCCGTTGGCCGGCAGCGCCAGGAACAGACCCCCGTTCGTTCTGGCGTTCCGCAGCAGTTCGGCGCCCCGTTCGAGCGCCTTCGCCTGCGCGCTGCCCTTCGCGGCGCAAAGCCGTATCCCCAGTTCGGTCCTCGTTTCTTCCGACAGCCCGCTCGCGACCGCTTCCGGAACTTCCGAGGAGCAGCCGATCTCTGCGCGCTCGCGCTTGGCGACCCCCAGTCCGGCGTTCCGCAGCCTCGGTTCCACCCCCGCCTCGCACCAGCCGACGTCGGCGAACTCGAGATAACACCAGGGACCCTCGATCGCGGTTCCGAACACGAACCGGTCCGCTTCGGCGAGCGTGCGCTCCGGGTGGCTCGGCGTGCCTGCGGTGACCGCGCCGAGCGTGCCCAGGCCGGCCTGCCCCGCCCAAGCCCCGAGCGCGCCCAGCGTGCCCAACGGATCCACGATCACCAGCAGACCCGCCGCCATCATCGCCAGCATCAACGCCGCCTCGCCGATCGTCTGCGCGACACGTCTCTGGATCAGGCCGCGATACAGCGCTATGACCGATGCGATCGCGAGCATCGCCGCCAGCCACGGATCGGTGAAAGCGGCCTGCGTCGCGCGCAGCGCCCGTCCCACGCCGCCCATCGCCTGGCTGTTCAGCAGATCGAGCGTGAAGCACCAGTCGAGCAGCACGATCAACCCGTGCACCACGGTCACCAGCGACGTCCACCCGAACTGGGCCATTTCCTGGAAAGCCACGTACAGGTAGCCGGCCGGATGGGCAACACCACTGTCGATGTGGACGTCGAACGCGTAGTCGCCGCTCGGCGCTTCCGCAGCCTCGAACCCGTTCAGCTTGCAGTCGCGCGCCGCGCTGGCCGGCAGGTCCGCTTCGGCGGCGTCCTCGCACAGCGGGCTCTTCAAGCCGTTGCCCGCCAGCGGTTCCCCCTCGCCCGCGATTGTCGACGCCGTCCCTTCTTCGGCGCCCTGCCCGGTCCCGAAACCAGGCCCCGTCGCCAGCGGCGGCGCGCTCGGGGCCCTCTTGACAGCCGGCGCCTTCCCGACGGCCCGAGCCTTCCTGACGGCCGGCGACGCGCTCGGCGCCCGCGCGCCCGCCGCCTGTCCTGCGTTCAGCGCCAGCGCCACGCCGAGCCCGACCGTCAGGAGCGCCGCCCGCAGCGCGAGGGCCGCGACCCGCCGTGCCCTCATTGCTCCGGCGCGGGTGTAGTCGAGAGCGCCCGCAGCAGCCACGGCGCCACGACCTCGACCTGGATCGCCTCGACCCTGCCGTAGTGGTCGCGCAACAGGCAGCGTCCGGCGTCCATTTCGAGCAGGGTCTGGCGCATGTGCCGGTCCTCGGGGTCGAGTCCGAGCAGTTGCAACGCTCTGGCGGCCTCGGCCTCCGAGCGCATCCCGAACACGAAAGTCGCCCCGATCAGGTTCTCCAAGGACTCGCGCTCGCCGATCAGGGCGTCCGTGACGAGCTGGGTGCTGACGATCGGCACCGCCAACTCGGACCTGCCCATGCGCTGCAGCGAGGCCAGCAGCGCCCGGCCCACCGGGTCACCCAGCAAACGCCAGCCCTCGTCGAATGAGAACGTTATATTGCAACCCCATGACCTCGAACGCCCTCCAGTTGGACGCCTACATACGGGTCTCCAAAGTGCGCGGGCGCTCCGGGGAGAGCTTCATCTCACCGGCGGTTCAGCGCGAACAGATCGAGGCTTGGGCTCGCGCCCACGGCCATGAGCTGATCTGGCACGAGCCCGAGATGGACATCAGCGGCGGCACGATGAGCCGCCCGATCTTCGATCAGATCATCCAGCGCATCAGGGACGGCGAGTCAGACGGAGTGATCGTCGCCAAGCTCGACCGCTTCGCCCGCACACTCGTCGGCGCCCTGAACATCCTCGAAGAGTTCGAGCGCACCGGTGCCGTGCTCGTCAGCGTCGCCGACAACATCGACCTGTCCACGCCGATGGGCAAGGCGTTCATGCGCATCCTGCTCGTCTTCGCCGAGCTTGAGCGCGACCGCATCAGCGAGTCCTGGAAGACCGCCTCATCGAACGCCGTCGCGCGCGGCATCCATATCTCCAAGTTCGTGCCGGTCGGCTACGAACGACGTCCCGACAAGCGCCTCGCGCCGGGCGCGCAGGCCCCGGCGATCAAGGAGGCGTTCCAGATGCGCGCGAGCCATCACAGCTACACCGAGATCGCGCGGCGCCTGGATGAGACCGCGCCGCGCCCTGGCTCGGGGCGCTGGACCCGCTCACGAGTCGAGCGCGTCATCAAGAACCGCGTCTATCGCGGCGAGGCCTACCGGGGCGCCAACGTCAACCACGAAGCCCACCCCGCGATCGTGACCCCAGCCGAATGGCAGGCCGCGAACCTCGCTCCCGTCCGCGCCATCGCCCGCGGCGACCATCCAAGCCTGCTCGGCGGAATCCTCAGATGCGCGGGCTGCCGCTACCTGCTCGCGCCACACAACCTCGCCAACAAGAGCAACAAAACCCCGATCTACCGCTGCCGCACCATCCACAGCGCCGGCGCCTGCCCGTCCCCGACGAACGTCAACGCACGACAGATCGAGGAGTACGTAGAGAACGTCTGGCGCCAGCAGATGGCCGACCAGGCCGTGGCGATCCAGCCCGACTCCGAGAGCCTGCAGCGGGCAACCGACGCGCTCACCGAGGCAGAACGCGAGCTGGACGCATTCGCCTCAGACCTGACCGCCCGCCGCGTGCTCGGCAGACGGTTTCATGCCGCGCTCGAAGCTCGCGCCGTCGCCGTCGAGCAGGCCCAGACGACGGTGCAGCGAGCGATGACACAAAGCATCGACGGGGAGGTCATCGAGTCCTATGGGGACCTATCCGTACCGGAGCGCCGGCGCATCCTCGGCAGCTCCATCGACGCCGTCATCGTCACGCGAGCGCACTGGCAAGCTCCGTTGGGCGAGCGCGTCACGATCCTCTGGCGCGGCGAAGGGCCGGAGGACCTGCCCCGCCGCGGGCGCGACAACGGCCCCATCCGCCCCTATGCGCCCTAGCGGGAGGACCTGCATGTTGGGATGGCGCTCGCGCACAATGCAGGCAAACGTCTCAAGCGCCGCCTGTACAGCCGCGTCTGGCATCGCCGGGCCGCTCGAAGGTCGCGTTTTTGGTCCCATACCTCCTTCTCCGACGCGGGGAGCCAAAAATGGACATCTGGACCTCGTGAAGCCAGCGGTAGGGCACGCTAGGATGGCGAGCATGGCGCATACGGTCGAAACCGTTGAAACGCAAGATCGACTTGCAGCGCGACGGCAAGCGGCGATAGACCGTACCCGTGGCGCGCTCACACACCTCTCGGACGGGCGAAGCCTCGTTGACGAGGTGATCGCCGAAGGACGCGCCGAAGCACGATCCGAAGACCGGGAGAACGAGCAAGAAGCCGCCACCCGCCGTCGTGCCGATCGGTAGGGTCGCAAGACCTAGAGCGGCGTCGGTCCTCGACGCTTCCGCACTGATGGCACACCTCAACGAAGAGCGTGGCGCCACAGCGGTACGCAAGGCGATGAAGGCCGGCGCGGCGATCAGCGTCGCCAACTGGGCCGAGGTCCTTTCCAACGTAGCGATGGCCGGCGGTGACCCGGGCCAGCTGGCCGCAGACCTCCGACCTGCCGTCATCGTGCAACCGATCACCTCCGCCGATTGCATCGAGATTGCCAAGCTGCGCCCGACGACCAGAGAACACGGCCTCTCGCTCGCCGACCGGGCCTGTCTTGTACTCGCCGCGCGACTCAACGTGCCCGCGCTAACGGCCGATTCTGCCTGGGGACGTGCCGAAGTGCAGGCCGAGGTCAGACTCATCCGCTGAAGTCGGTCCTACGCCTCGCGTGGATGGTGGACCTGGACGATGGCCGGTGGTTGGCCTGCGCCGGGGGTGATGATGGCCGCTTCGCCGGTTCTGAGCTCCTTGATACGGCTGGGATCGATGTTCAGCTCGTAGCCGCGCCTCCGGGTGCTCCTGTCGCTCTTCACGGCTCCGAAGGTGCCCTGCTCCAGCTGCTGGGTGGCGATCCAGGCAGGTTTCGTGTTCGCCACCTGGGCGATCATGTCGGCGGACGCAGGCACATTCTGGCGGTGCGCGATTAGGGTCGCGACGTTGCCGAGCACCTGCTCGCGCAGCGTGTCATCC
>DATJWI010000144.1:0-3020 GCA_035501375.1 Solirubrobacteraceae bacterium | reverse complement strand
CGACGGCTCCCACTCCATGTGCGACAGGAGCCCCGAGTGCACGAGCCCGAGCGACGGTCCGGCGCCAGCCTCGCGGTAGGCCACCCGCGTTCCGTCTGGGTGGTGGTAAAGGCGCAAGCGCATCGCTTGATCCTAGGCACGTCTTGCCCTCGGCGGCGAAACCCATCCCTTTCCGGCACGAGGCTCGGTACGAGGCCCGTCGGTGTCGGTGGCAAAGCCCGTCGGGGTCGGTGGCGCGGCTCCTGCGCCTGCAACGAGTCTGGCGGGATGCACCGGCGGTTGCGGAAGTTGTGGGCTGGCCTCGCAAAGCTGATCATCTCTGTATATGCCCCGTCAATACGACAGCCCGCGGGTAGACCGAAGGCCATGAGCGCGATCCGTACGAACGCAGCCGCCGCGATGCTCGGCGTCAGTTCGAACACGCTGCGCGGCTGGGAGCGCCGGTTCGGATATCCGATGCCGAAGCGCACCGAGGGCGGGCACAGGCAATTCGAGCTGACCGAGATCGAGGCCTTGAGGCAGGCTTACGCCGAGACCCACGACATCGCCTCGGCGGTGTCGATCGCCAGAGAGCGCGGCCAGGGGCCGTCTTCGCCGGCACGCCTGCAGAGCGCACTGGCAGGCTTCTTGCAGGACGGAGCCGACCGGCTGCTCGAGGAGAGCCTGGCTGTGAAGTCGGTCGAGAGGACCGTCGAAGAGGTGCTGCTGCCCGCCGTCGCGCTGCTTGGCGAGGGATCGCCCGAGCGCGCGTTCGCCGGGCGCTACGCCACCGGCTGGCTGGCCGCCGCCACGCGCGTGGCCCCGCCGGCATCGCGCGAGGAGGGCGTCCTGATCTTCGACGCCGCCGGGCCGGCAACCGACGAGGCGCTTTCGGTGCAGGCGCTGGAGCTGTTCCTGCGCAGAGCCGGCCTGCGCGTGCTGACCTTGCCCGTCGAGCTGGACCCGACCAGGGTCGGCGCCGCGCTGCGCGCTTTGCGCCCGGGCGCGATCGTTCTGGCCGGCCCTGGCTCCCCGGACGTTTGGGGGCGCCTGGTCTACGCCGCCAGGCAGGCCGAGCCGGGCGTCGGTGTGTTCGAGTATCGCGCGGTTCCCTCTACTGCGGACTCTCCCGCCTCGACCCCAGGCTCGACCTCGGGCTCGCCCGATGCGGTGGTCACCTCGACGGTCAAGCGGGTCGGTCCTGGGCCGGGCGTCGCGGCCGGTCAGCTGCGCGAGCGCTTGACCGGCGTCGTGCTTGCGCACCCAGCCGTCGCGGCGATCCCAGGCTGATCCCAGACAGGCCGACCTAGAATGAGCCGCCGATGGCGGCCGAAGAGAACAACGAGGCGATCCAGGGGCATCCGCTGGTGCCCAAGCGTACGGTCGATCCGAAACAGGATCTGCCGGCTCTCGAGCTGGAGGTCTTGGGGCGCTGGCGGGAGCGGAACGTGTTCGCGGAGTCGCTACGCGCGCGGGACGAGGCCCCGAGGTGGGGCTTCTATGAGGGCCCGCCGACGGCGAACGGGCCGCCGGGCTCCCACCACGTTCTCTCCCGAGTCTTCAAGGACATCTATCCGAGATACAAGACGATGAAGGGCTACCGGGTCGAGCGCAAGGGCGGCTGGGACTGCCACGGCCTGCCCGTCGAGATCGCCGTCGAAGAAAAACTCGGCATCGAGCACAAGTCCGAGATCGAGGACTACGGGATCGCCGAGTTCAACGAGAAGTGCCGGGAGTCGGTGTTCGCGTTCCTGACCGATTGGAACCGGCTGACCGAACGGATCGGCTTCTGGATCGACCTCGACAGCGCTTACCGGACCCTGGATGAGACCTACATCGAGTCCGTCTGGTGGGCTTTGGCTCAGATCGAGCAGCGCGGGCTGTTGTATGAGGGCCACAAGGTGGTCCCCTACTGCCCGCGCTGCGAGACGACCTTGTCCTCGCACGAGGTCGCGCTCGGCTACCGGGACGTCGTCGACCCGAGCGTCTATCTGAAGCTGCCGGTCGTGGCGGACTCGGCCGGGGCCGATCCGGACGGGGTCGCGGGAGGCAGCGAAGCCAGGCCCGGGACGCCATCGGGGGAGGGCGAGGATCGGCTGCTGGTGTGGACGACGACGCCTTGGACGTTGCCCGGGAACGTGGCGGTGGCGGTGTCCCCGGCGGCGGTGTACGCGCGCGCGCGGGTCGGCTCCGAGACGTTCGTGCTGGCCGAGGCCCGGGTCGAGGCGGTGCTGGGCCAGGGAGCCGAGATCGTCGAGCGCTTCTCGGGCAGGGAGCTGGCCGAGCGCTACCGGGCCTACGAGGGGCCGATCTTCAAGACCGCGAGCCGCACCGAGCCTGAGCGTAGCCCGATCTTGAACGACGAGTTCGTGACGACCGACGACGGCACCGGCATCGTGCACCTGGCGCCGGCGTTCGGCGAGGACGACTACAGGGTGGCGGCCGCGGCGGGCCTCTTCAAGAGCGACGACCCGGGCTCGCTGCCGAACCCGGTCGCACAGGACGGCACGTTCGGGACCGACGTCTACGGCCGCGACGGCAGTTCGTTCAAGGGCAGGTTCGTCAAGGACGGAGACCTGACGGACGAGCTGATCGAGGACCTGCGCGAGCGTGGCCTCTTGCTGAAGGTCCAGGACTACGAGCACTCTTATCCGCACTGCTGGCGTTGCGGGACACCGCTGATCTATTACGCGAAGACGTCGTGGTACATCAGGACGACCGCCCTCAGAGACGAGCTGCTGGCGGCCAACGAGACGGTCGCGTGGCATCCGGCCCACGTCAAGGAGGGCCGGTTCGGGGACTGGCTGAAGAACAACGTGGACTGGGCGCTCTCGAGGGAGCGCTACTGGGGAACGCCTTTGCCGGTGTGGCGCTGTCAAGGAGGGCACACGCACACGGTCGGCTCGTTCGAGGAGCTGGCAGGGCTAACGGGCGTCGATCTACCGGACCACCACCGGCCGTTCGTGGACGATGTCGAGTTTCCATGCCCGCACACGGGGGCGGCGACCGCCAACGACGGCACGGAGGCCTTCGGGGCAGGC
>DATJWI010000143.1:0-2783 GCA_035501375.1 Solirubrobacteraceae bacterium | reverse complement strand
CAGATGAACAGGAACGTGACCAGCGCCATCTTCCCGAGCACCACGAACGGGTCGACCCAGCCGGGTGGGTGGATCCCGAACGGCAGCAGCCAGCCACCGAGAAACACCGTCGTGACGACGCCCGAGACGACGATCACGTTGAGGTACTCGGCGAAGTAGTAGGAGGCGAACCGCCCACCGCCGAACTCGGTGTTGTAGCCACCGACCAGCTCGGCGTCGGCCTCGGTCAGGTCGAACGGCGCCCGGTTGGTCTCGGCGAAGCTAGCGGTCAGGAAGATCAGGAGGCCGAAGATCTGGGGAACAAAGAACCACATCCCTTTCTGGGCTTCGACGATCCCCGTCAGCGACAGCGTCTGCGCGGTCATGATCACACCGACGAGCGCGAGGCCCTGGGAGACCTCGTAGGAGATCAGCTGCGCCGCGCCTCTCATCGCGCCCAGGAACGAGTACTTCGAGCCCGAGGACCAGCCGCCGAGCATGATCCCGTAAAAGGCGATCGCCCCGAACGCGAACAGGTACAGCGGCCCGATCGACACGTCGATCCCGTACAGCCCGACGGGCGTGCCGAAGATGTGTTGGACGTTGCCGAACGGGATGATCGCGAACGCCGCCACGGCGGTCACGATCGAGATCAAGGGCGCCAGCGCGAACAGGAATCCGACCGAGGTACTCGGCCTGAACTGCTCCTTGGTCAACAGCTTGACTATGTCCGCCAGCGGCTGCAGCGCGCCGTAGGGGCCGACCCTGTTGGGGCCGAACCTGGACTGGAAGCGCCCGAGCAGCTTGCGCTCGGCCAGGAGCACGACCGGCACGAGCTGCAGGCCGACGGCGAAGATGACGATCGCCTTCAGGACCTGGATCCACCATTCTTCGTAGAAACCGACCGTCGCCAGGAGGGTCATCGGGCCACCGCCGCCGGCTCGCGCTCTTGCCACCTGACGCCTTTGCCGCCGATCTCCTCCAAGGTAAGCCCCGCGTAGCCTGGCACCGCCTCGAACAGCAGCTCTGAGGCCTCCTTGCCGGTCGTCGTCTCCAGGTCGAGGCCGACCCTGCCGGCCAGCTCGGCGATGACCTGCCACTGCGCCCTGGTCTGGCCCGGGTGCGCGACCGCCGGCCTCAGCCGCTGGATGCGCCCGTCGGGGTGCACGATCGTGCCCTCCTTCTCGGCGTAAGCCTGGGCCGGGAAGACGACGTTCGCATGCTTCTTCAGGCCGTCCGACAGCTCCGTGGCGAACGCGATCACGGTCGATGCCTTCTCGAGGGCCCTGTCCCAGAGCTCGATTCTGGCCACCTCGCGCGCGCGCGCGTCCTCGGCGCTCGTGCGCTCGGGGCCAGTCGGGTCGGCCTGCAGCAGCACGACCGCCGCCAGCTCGCCTGCGGCGAGACCCTCGGCGATGGCTCGCGCGTCGCGGCCCTCCTCGGCCGGCTCGCTCAGGCCAGGGCCGGCGTTCGGCAGGACTCCGGCCTCGCGCAGGCCGCGGCCGTTCGTGCCCTCCGGGATTTCCAAGAGGCCCGCGCCGTCGGTTGCGGCCAGGCCCATTGTCTCGGCAAGGCCGAGCAAGGCCTTTGCGTTCGCCTCGCCCTCTTCGCCGGCGGTAAGGCGCTCGTGCCAGAGGATCACGATCTCATCGCCGGCCGCCTTCAGCTCCTGTGCCAGCTCGCCCGCCCGATCGCGCAGCTCGCCGGCCCCGGCCTTGACGATGCGCACGCCGCGCCGGCGCGCGCCCTTGCGCAGCCTCAGGTCCAGGATCGGCGCGTCCTCGATCGGGTCGGTCTCGAGGACCAACACGGCGTGCGCGAACTCGAGGTCTGAGACCTTCGCCTGCAGGCCCGGCTCGTTCAGCGCCCGTTGCAGCTCCAGGTCCAGCGTCCCGGCCGTGCGCGAGTCCAGGTGCGGCGATTCCAGGCCCTCGCGCATGAGCCTCGCCAGCAGGTGGCCCTCCTCGTTGGTCGCCTCGCCGCCCGCGATCGCGCCCGTCTTCGCGCCTGCGCGCCCAAGGCCCGACGCTGCCTCTTCCAAGGCTCGCTCCCATGGCACGGCTCGCAGCTCGCCGCCATCGCGCACGAGGGGCTCCAGCACGCGCTCGTCTGAACCGATTGGATGCCCACCCGCCCCGGCGCCGCCCGCCTGGGGCACCCCGCCCAGCGCCGGATAGGCGAAGCGGCCGCGGTCGCACAGCCAGCCGTCGTCGACCTCCGGGTGCTCGCGCGCCTGCACCCTCAGCACGCGCTCGTCGCGCACGGTCAGCGTCACGTTGCACTGGGCCGGGCACAGCGTGCAGACCGAGCCCGCGTCCTCGATGTCCCACGGCCTGGCCCTGAACCGGTAAGGCCGCGAGGTCAGCGCGCCGACGGGGCACAGTTCGACGATGTTGCCGCTGAACGGCGCCACATACGGGTGGCCGTCGAACGTGGACACATATGAGTGCGCGCCGCGCTCGAGCAGCACCAGCTGGTGGTCTTCGGAGACGTCCTGGCTGAAGCGAACGCAGCGGTAGCAGAGGATGCAGCGCTCCCTGTCGATCGCGATCGTGGGGGACAGCTCCAACGGCTTGACGAAGTGGCGCTTTGGCTCCACGAACCGCGACAGGCCCGGCCCCCAGCCGAACGTGATGTCCTGCAGGGGGCACTCCCCGCCCTTGTCGCAGACGGGACAGTCCAGCGGGTGGTTGATCAGCAGAAACTCGACGACCGCGCGCTGGGCCTCCTTGACCTGCTCGGTCTGGGTGTGCACGACCATGCCGTCCTTGACCGGCGTCGCGCAGCCCGGCTGCAGCTTGGGG
>DATJWI010000142.1:0-2294 GCA_035501375.1 Solirubrobacteraceae bacterium | reverse complement strand
GTCGCCAACACGGCGCCGGAACTGGCCCGCCTTGGCTACAGGGTGCTCATGGTCGGGTTTGACCCACAAGCCGATCTCGAAAGCACGTTCGGCATCGAAGAAGACTCGGACGTCACACGTATCGAAGAGCTGCTCGACGATGGGGGAGACCCTCTCGCCGCTGCGGTCAATATCGAAGTGCCACCACTGCCGCGGCGGGTCAGCCGCCGTCGGCGCGATTCCCGTGGTCGTCTGCAGCTTCTCCCGTGCTCGTCCCAGCTCCTGAGCCACACTGCTGCCATCGCCCGGCGCGGATATCAAGACCTCGAGCGCCTCATGCAAGCCTTCGATAGCCAAGCTGATCTCGCCCTAATCGACACCCAAGGCGCATTGACGCCCATCTCACATACGGCGGCGCGCGCCGCCGACGGGGTGCTCTTCGTTGGAGAGCCTGGCTACTACGAGTTTCGGGCGCTGGCCAGCCGGCTCGCGGAACTCGACCAACTCCGGCGCGATGAAAGCCTAGAAATTGACCCGATCGGGCTGTTGTTCGTCCGCTCCGCTGCGCGTTCACGCCAAATGCGCGAGTACCGAGAGCACTACGAAAATCCAGAGGCGTTCGGGGGAGATCCGCTTTACATCTTCGAGGCGCACACCCGCCAGCAATCCTCGGTTCGTGATCACCCGCGAGTACAGCGTCCGACCGTCATCGTCGAACCCGATAGCCATGTCGCTCACGACTACCGGGCGTTCGCCGCGGAGCTTGTCGACCACCTCGCCGTGATCGCCCACGGCGAGCAGCACGAGCACGCGGCGTGACCGTTCCGCGCGGAACGGTCGATACCCCACGCTGGGAACCCCGTCTGTCAGTGCGCGTCTCACCGACTCTCAAGACTGCCGTTCGCCACGCCGTGTCCTCGCTCCAGCGCCAGGGTCTCCGTACCTCGGAAAGCGAGCTCATAGAACTGCTGGTCGATGAAGGCATCAGCGGTGACCTTCAGGCGCTTGCGCATCGTCTCCGCCGGTGGCGAACCGCGAAGGAACACGCATGACCAAGACGCTTCCAAAGCTTCCCGCACGCACACGCGCGCCCAGCCGACCCGCCCGCACCGCGACCGCCATGTTCGGAGACCTCGCGCTGGCGGGGCGGCTGCGCACCGTGCCGCTCGACCAGATCGTCCCCAACCCACGGCAGCCGCGTCAGCGCTTTGACCCTGACGCGCTCAATGCGCTGGCAGCGTCCATCGGCGAGCGCGGGGTCCTACAGCCCCCCGTTGTGCGCGAGACGGCGTCGGGTCAGCTCGAGCTCATAGCTGGAGAGCGCCGCTGGCGCGCCGCCGCGATCGCCGGCGTGAACACGATCGAGGTCCTCGTCAAAGACGTCGACGATGCCGGCTCGCTCGAGGACGCCGTCATGGAGAACGTCGCCCGGCAAGACCTCTCACCGATAGAAAAGGCCCGCGCCTACGCCACGATGATCGACGACCTCGGCATCACGCGCGAACAGGTCGGCCGGCGTGTTGGTCAAAGCCGCGAGTCCATCTCAAACCACCTCAGGCTGCTCGACCTCCCTGACGACATCCTCGGACTCATCGATGCGGGCGAGCTGTCCTTCGCCCACGGCCGCGCCCTTCTCCTCTGCGACGACCACACGACACGACGCGAGCTGGGGCGGCGCGCAGCGGCACATGGCTGGTCCAGCCGCCAGCTCGAGCAAGCCGCGCGGGACGCCGGCGCTCCGCGCGCAAGGCGCCCGCAGCGACGAATGAGCGCCGAACATCAGGCGCTCGCTCAACGCCTCGGCGACGCCGTCACCCAAGCCAACGGCGTAGAAGTCCACGTCCGAGCCACCGCCAAAGACGCCTACACGTTCACCATCTACGGCCACGACGCCGTACGCATCATCGCGCAGCGCCTCGGCGCCGAAGGCCTCGACGGGCCGCTATAGAAGACCTGCTGCCCCACCCCAGCGCTTCGAAGTTACGGTCGCGCCGGCAACAGCACGAGGTCGCCACCCGCAGGGCGCTCAACCCGCAGAACGTAACTGCCGGCGATCCGCTCGACCGTCAGCCGCGTGTACCGAGGATCCTGCTCGCCAATCCGCGCTGCCGCCCGTGCGATCGACGCCCGACGATCGCGCTCCCGCGCAGCAGTGATCCCGAACTCCTCATAAAGCTGATCGGTCAGCTGCACGCTGAAACGCTCCGTATGCCGAGTGATCGGCACAAAGTCCGCGCTACGAGCGGCCAGGTAGATCGCCAGGCGCTTCGCGATCCCACTCAACCCACGGAGGACCTGCCACGCGATCGCGGCGA
>DATJWI010000141.1:0-7915 GCA_035501375.1 Solirubrobacteraceae bacterium | reverse complement strand
CCGGCGATCAGGACCGCCTCGAACATGTAGATAGCGATCCCGATCGGCAACGTGAACCAGCCCAGGATCTGCAGGCCGATGACCACGGCCAGCAGGCCCGCCATGAACTCGATCAAGAGATGCCCGGCGAGCAGGTTGGCCCACAGCCTGACGGTCAGCGAGATCAGGCGCAAGAAGTTCGAGAGGATCTCCAACGGATACATGAAGATCAGCATGCCCCCGCTCAGTCCCGACGGGACCAGGCTTTTGATGTACCCGAAGAAGCCGTGGTGTTTGATGCCTTCGACGTTGTATGCGACGAACACGCCGAGCGAGAGCAACAGCGGGATCGCAAGGTTGGTGTCGGCGGCATAGATCTGGAACGCCGGAACTTCAACGCCGAACACGTTGAAGGTCTCACCGCTGTTGACGGGCAGCGGTATGTAGCCGATCAGGTTGGTCACCAGGATGAACACGAACAGCGTGAACACCAGCGGAAACCATCTCCTGGCCATCTCCTCGTCCATGTTGTCATTGGTCATCCGCATCGCCAGGTCATAAATCCACTCCACGATCGTCTGCAGACGACCCGGGCGCAACTCCATGCGTTTGGAGGTCCACAACACGATGCCGACGGTCAGCGAAGCGGCCATCAACAGGTAAAGGACGCCCTTGTCGAAGTTCAGCGGCCCCCCGATGTGAAACCAGCTTTCCAGGTGAAAGGAACCGACCACGTCGAAGTTTTCGTTGCGATGGCTCTTGACGCCGAACGCCAGCCCGAACACGACCAGGCCGAGGATGTAGACGGCAAGGACGCCGAAGATGATCTTGCGTTTCGTGCTCATCCCGCGCTGCTCGGGCTTGGGCGCGTCGCCCATATCCGGAGCGTTGCCTTTGATCGGAGCGGCCGGTGCGGCGACAGCGCTCATCGCGCAACCTCCCGCCCGATCGCGCCACCTTCTGGATGTGCTTGGACAGCAGGCTTGGCGAGCGTCTGGCGAGCGGGCCCGGACCTGCGTGGGGGCGGACCCGACAGGACACGGACCACGAACGCGGCCGAATAGGCACTGAAGACGACGACCGCCGCGGCCAGCCCGTCGGCGCGTCCTCTGAGGACGCCGGCGAGCACGATCGCGCCGACCAGCAGCCAGATCCGCCCGAAGGCCTCGCCCAGGTTCACGGCCAGCTGGGTACGCGGTTGCAGCGAGGTGCTGATCAAGCGCCGATCCACCTGCGCCAGGACGCGCTGGGCGATCCACGCCACCGCGCCGATCGCCACACCGAACGTCGGGGCTCCGAGCGCCAAGGCAACGGGAATTGCGACCACGACGACGACCAGGTCGAAATAGCGCGCCGCGGCTGGGACGCTCTTGGCGCGGGCGTCTATGTCTTTGACAGAGGCGTCTGGCATCTGCTGTTCGGGCGGCCACCTTACAGATGGCCCCGCCCGCCCGCTGTCTCGCGGGGGACTCGTGATTGCCATCCCTAGCTCAGCGATCCGGGGGTCTGCCGCGGATGCCCATGACAACTGGTCCACAGGCGTCGTCGACGACGTGGCGGGGTGCTCAGCACGCGCACGGTCCAGCCGCACGGGCAGGCGCGGCGCGCCAGGCGCCGGCGTCGCGCCACCATCGCCACACCCACGCGCCGTCCCGACCCGGCGTCCCTGACTGTGTGGTGTCCGATCAAGTCATGTCTGGTGCGGCGCACAATCGGCGTCTGCTCGGGCAGCCTGTGAGGAGGCTCGAAGAAAGTCGGTTCGCCGTAGACAAGGGCTTCTCTGGCTGGATCGGAGCCGTCGTCTACCGGCTCGTCCGCGCCATCCTCGAGCATCGCTTCGAACATTTGCTCAGAGGTGACATCGAGGCCGTAGGGCGCCACTCGCCCGTCGACTGAGATCCCGTCGCTCAGAGCCCCCCCAGGCAGCGACGGGTCGGCACGCCTGGCACTGGCATGAAGGTAGCCTTCGTTAACGTCGAAATCTGGCATCTGGTCCATGGCTATTCGTGCAGACAAATGCTGCTCACACGCCCTCTTTGCTACGAGGCCGCAACCTCCAACGCCGTAAGTCCCGTTCAGCGCCGCTCGGCGACCGTCTCGGATGACCGCTTCAGTCTACCTGTTATCGGAGTTCGTAACAAGTTTGTGACATGCGCCACGCGTCTATGGCGCAGTTTGCGGAGAATCTGTGGCGAGTATGAGACGAGCCCCAACGCCAACGCCAACGTCGCGAGACCGGCAAACACGTCCAGCACGTAATGATTGCCCGTCGCAAGCACCGCAAACGCGGTCATGCACGGATACAGCAGCGCCAGGCAGCGCAACCAAGCACGCCGCCCCAGAGGGTTACGCAGCCAGCCACTGGCCGGTTGGCCGGGCCCCTCTTTTTTTTCGGTCAGCCGCCAGACCACGACCGTGCACCATGCGGCCCAAGCCAGGTGCAGCGAGGGCATCGCAGCCAACTGGTTGGCCGCCGAAGCCAGGGCGCCTGTGTGCCATGAGCCAAAGGCATGGCTCGAGGCGACGACGTCGCTGAAGCCGTCGACGGCGAGCATTCGCGGCGGCGCGACCGGATAGAGCCAGAACACGACGAACGCGATCACGTTCGCCAGCACGAGCACATTGCGCAGCGGGCGATACAGGTCGGGAGCCCGCCACCACAGGACGGCGAGCAGGCCCAGCGTGACGACGAAGTGGGCGTTGTCGTAATAGTCGGAGACGACCAGCCCAAGCGTCTGATGTCCCGCCAGCCAATGATCCAAGCCGAGCTCGGGATCGATCCCGAGCGAACGCTCAACGGCAAGCACCCCTTCGCCGTGGCTCAGCGCCAAATGCAACCGCAGCGGCGCCAGGTTGGTCGTCATGTCGTACACCCAGCACAGCCACGCGATCACCAGCGCCTGTACCCACAGGCGCGGCCGGTTTGCCTGCGCACGCGCGAACGCCGCGGCCGGGCCGACCCCGATCGCCGCAGCCTGGCCGACCCCGATCGCCGCAGCCGGGCCACCGGCGAGCGCCGCAGCCTGGCCACCGGCGAGCGCCGCAGCCTGGCCGACCCCGATCGCCGCAGCCGGGGCGATCGCCGCGGCCGGAGCTACCGCCGCCGATGGGCTGGCCCCCACCGCAGAGCGGTTGCCACCGTCAATCGAGACTGTGCTGGGCAAGCCAAAAATCTTATCCGGCTGGCCCCCGGGTCAAAGGGCGACCGCCTGCAGCTCCAGCTGCGCCAGCGTCTCGAGCATTTTGGGTAGCGCGGCGACCGTACGCCGCCACGATCCCGGCGCCGAATAGTCGTCGGCGTCGTGCAACAGCAGCACCGAGCCAGATCGCATTCCATCGGTGGCATGAGCCGCGATCGACTCGGGGGTCGCCTTGGCCTGCCAGTCCTTGCCCCAGTGGCTCCACAGCAGCGTGCGCCAGCCGTGGGCGCGCGCCAGGCGCAGCGCCGTCGCGTTGAGGATGCCGTAAGGCGGGCGATAGAGTTCGACGGGGCGCCCGGCAGCCTCCTCGACGCTCGCCTGCGCCCGAGCCAGATCGGTGCGTACCTGTCGCGGCGCCAGGCGCAGCAGGTTGCGGTGACGGTCGCAGTGCAGGCCGACCGCGTGGCCGGCGGCCACGATCTCGCCGGCCAGTCCGGGGTTGCGACGGACCTGCTCGCCGACCAGGAAAAACGTCGCCTGCACGCCGGCTGCCGCCAAGACCTCGAGCGTCGCCGGCGTACCCTGGGCGTGGGGACCGTCGTCGAAGGTCAGAGCGAAGCCCGTACCGTCGGCGGTGCGGTCCTCGACGCCGAGCGCCTCGCGCAGGGTCGAGGAGTAGAAGCTGATGCTCGGCAGCAGATAGCTGCCCATCGCCACGGCGCCGAGCACGCGCGCGCCCGTGCTCGGATGGGTCCGGGTGCGATGATCGGAGACGGACATGGTCGAACTCGTGCTTGGCATCGCCGCCGCGATCGGCGCGTCGGTCTTCTACAGCCTAGGGATCGCCCTGCAGGCGATGGGCGCCAAGGAATCTCCGAGCGAGGACCACCTGCGCCTGGCTTTGGTCTGGAGCCTGGTCAGGCACGGACGCTGGATGCTCGGAACGGGCCTGTCGATCCTCGGCTGGCCGCTGCAGGTGATTGCGCTGCTGCTCGCGCCGCTGGTGGTCGTACAGCCCGCGCTGGCCGCCGGCCTGCTGGTGCTCGTCTTCCTCGGCCAAAGAATGCTCGGCGAGCACGCCGGACGCACCGAGCACCTGGCGATGGCGGCGATCGTGATCGGCGTGATCGGAGCGGGGCTTTGCGCTCCGCCGCGCAGCGACTCCCATACCTCCGAGCGCCTGACGATCTTCATCGTGCTGCTCGGTCTGGGCTTGGCCAGCCTGCTGCCCTACCTGCTGCGTGCTATCCGCGCGGGCTCGCCGGCATCCATCACGATCGTCTGTGCGGGCATCGCATTCGGCTGGAGTGGGATCGCAACCAAGCTCGCCTCCGACGACCTCGCGCGCGGCTTCTTCGGGCTCGCGATCGCCTGGGGACTGTCGACGGCCGCCGCTTCGGCTGTGGGCGTGCTCAGCGAGTCGAGCTCGTTGCAGGCCAGGCCCGCGATCCAGGTCGCGCCGGTCGTGTTCGTGACTCAGACGATCGTGCCCGTGATCGTGGCGCCCCTGCTGTTCGGCGAGCGCTTCGCCGACACGCCGCTCGGAGGCGTTCCGCTCGGACTCTCGCTCGCGCTGCTCGTCGCCGGGGCCGCCACGCTCGTGCGCTCGCCGCTGTTGTTGACGCTGATGGGCGGCGAGCCGGCCGAACCGGGAGACACTCGCTCCGCTCGCATCCCCGAACCGGCCAGCCACGACAGTGGCTCGGCGCCCAGCCCCCGCGCGCCGAGCCAGGAGACGATCCGCTCCAAGCCCGCCACCGAGGCGGGTGAGCCGCCGAGCGTGACCACCAGCACTTCGCCGGCGCGCACCGGACGCTGAGGGACCTTTCCTGAGCCGCTCAGGCGCAGCGCTCCGCTCACCGGCTCGCCGTTGGCGGTGCGCGCGAGCACGAGCTGACCGACCGTCAACCCGCCGCTTGGCTGCAAGAAGAAGAAGCGGTGGCGCAGGCCGAAAGCACGGGCCTGGGCGCGCAACGTGCCACGGGCTTTGACCCAGCGCAGCAGCGAGCCGGAGTTGGCGATCGCCGGCAGCGGTTCGTCGCCGCTGGAGCGCACACCCGCAATCGTCGCGCCGCTCGGCACACGGCCTTCGTCGGCGAGCGACACGTGGATGCCGCGCGCCGCCAAAGCCGAGGCGACGTAGGCCTCGCGCGCGACCGGGGTTCTCACGATCACCGCGACGTCAGGCTGGTCGGTATGCACGCTCGCAAGCGGATGAACGTGCAAAATGTCGGCCGCCAGCAGCGTCACCTCGTCGGTCGACATCGTCCACATGCTGATCCCCAAGAACAGCACCAAGGGCGTCAGGAAGGCCGCCAGGCGCAGACGCCAGAGCGGGATCGGGATCACGCGGTGGGGCGTCTCGAGCACGAGCTCGGCCGCCACCTGCTGTGGCTCGGACTCAGACTCGGACACTGGCCGCGGCGTGGCGATGCCGAGCGCCGGCCTGGCCTCGGCGAAGCTCGCGCAGACGTGCTCGCGCAGCTCGCGCGTGTCGTTGGCCAAGCGCAACAGGCCGAGATCCGCCATCGCCCTGGTGTTCAGCCGCGCATGGCCGACGGGCAGCCCGTAGGAGACGACCGGGGTGCCCGCGGCCTTGGCCTCCAGACAGGTCACTCCGCCGGTCGAGTGCACGAGCACGTCCGCCGCCGCCAGCAGGCGGGGCATCTCGTCGGTGAACCCGTAGATGTGTACGCGCTGCTGGTCTACGAAGTCGGCGCTCAACCGCTCACGCAGTTGCTCGTTGCGCCCGGCAAGGCACACGATCGCGCCGATCCGCGGCTCGCTCAGCAGCTCGCGTACAGCTCCCGTGATGTCGCCCACGCCCCAGCCGCCGCCCGAGACGACGACCATCCGGCCCTCCTCGGGCAGGCCCAGCGCGCGCCGCGACTGGACGGGGCAGCGCTCCTTCGAGAACTCCTCCGAGATGAGAGGGCTCACGAGCTGGGCGCTGCCCTCGCCGGCGATCCGCTCGACCGGGCTCATCGACTCTCCGTACATCACCAGGTGCATGTCGATGCCCGGCTGGGCCCAGAAGAACAGGCCCGTCAAATCGGTGATCGTGGCGACCGCCGGGCAGGCGACCTTGCCGGTGCGGCGCAGTCGCGCGAGCACGACCGTGACGGCGGGGTAGGTAGAGACGACAACGTCCGGGGCGTGCCTTGCGATCGCGCGCGCAAGCGGGCGCGATCCGAACAGGCACAGCAACCGCCGCGCGCTCCAGCGGATCGGCGCGACCCGCTCGAGCAGGCCGTATACGACCGTATAGGTCCAAGGCAAGAACCTGAGCTGCACCCTGTATCCATCCTCGACCACCGGCTGCAACAGCCTTCCCATCGCCGCCAGCCCGTCGATGACGGTGACCTCGGCCGAATGGTCGGAGTTCTCGATCTGGCACGCCAGGGCGCGCGCCGCGGCCGCGTGGCCCTCGCCGACGTCGGCCGAGAGGATCAGCACACGGCGGGGACGGTCGAGCCGCGTGCCCTCCTCCGTACCGGGCTCGCTCGATTTACGATGGCGGCTTCGCATATGCCTAATCACGATCAGATCGGTCTTCGCGTGCGCGGCGCTCGGTCCCCTGAACAGCTGCCGCCGGACGGCCACGGGCAACCGAGGACGCCGATGAAGAGCGATATAAGAGTACAGGGGCGCTCAGACGGCCGTCCCGCGCGCTCGGCTTTGGGCGCGCTCGGCTTGATCGCGATCCTTCTCAGCGTCTTCCTGCTCGTCTCTGGCGCCGCCGGCGGACCCTCGGAGCTCGTGCCGGGACGAACCGGCGGCTGGCCATCCTGGGTCGCCGGACCGCTTCGAGGACTCGGCCTCGGACCGCTTTCCGCCGACCAGTTCCAGACGCTGACGCTCGTCATGTCGGCTGGCTATCTGGTGGTGCTCGCGTGCGCGCGCGCCCTGCCGCTGCGTGTCATCGCCGCCGCGATCATCGCCGCCGACGCGATCCTCCTGCTCGGCCCGCCGCTGCTCTCTCAGGACGTGTTCGGTTACCTGGCGTTCGCCAGGCTCGGCGTCGTGCACGGCCTGGACCCCTACAGGCACGTCTTCGCGCAGGCCCCGACCGATCCCATCTATCCGTTCATCGGCTGGCCCTACCAGCACTCGCCCTACGGACCGCTGTTCACGCTCGCCAGTTACGCGACCGCCCCGCTCGGGCTCGCCGGCGGGCTGTGGGCGCTGAAGGCGCTGGCGGTCGCGGGCAGCCTCACGGCCGTCGCCCTGACCGATCGCGCGGCGCTCGCGGAAGGCAGCTCGCGGGGCTACGCCGTGGCGTTCGTCGGCCTGAACCCGGTCATGCTCGAGCTGGCGCTCGGCGGCGCCCACAACGATACGCTCGTGCTGGCCTTCATCGCGGGCGCGCTCGTTCTCGCCGGCGCGCCCACGCTCCGCCTGCCCAGCGATCGGAGATCGCTTCGATCTCCCGTCGGCGGCGCCTTGACGCTGGCGATCGGCGTGGGCATCAAGGCGACGGCCGGGATCGTGCTGCCGTTCATCGTGCTCGCCCCGCGTTCCTGGCCGGAGCGCGGGCGTGTGGCGCTGGCGGGCCTCGCGGGTCTGGCGCTCGTGGCGATCCTCGGGCTGATCGGCTTCGGCACGCACGCGCTCGGCTTCATCGGCGCCATCGGAGAGCAGCAGCAACTCGTGGCGGCGCACAGCATCCCCGCCGAGACCGCCAGGCTCTTCGGCCTGAGCGGCACTCCGACCTGGTGGCGGCACTGCTTCCTGGCCGCATTCGTACTGATCCTCTGCTATGCGCTGTATCGCACCGCGCGCGGCGCCGACTGGCG
>DATJWI010000140.1:0-2791 GCA_035501375.1 Solirubrobacteraceae bacterium | reverse complement strand
CGGCTCGCCGACATCGGCCTCGAGGCTTGAGGCCAGCACGTCGGCCCGGCCCTTGACCAGGTCCTGTGCCATCAACTCGGACCGGTCTTGGCCCTGGCTATAACGTAAGCGCTGTTACGAGGCCCTTGTAGAAGGGCCGATAGGATCAGCGGCCCAAGGGAGCAGCTCGTCGAGTCGATTGATGGGATGTCCGGCGACGATGCGGGTGAGGATGTCGGCGAGGTAGGCGTGAGGGTTGATGGCATTGAGCTTACAGGTCTCGATCAGCGAGGCGAGGATAGCCCAATGCTCGCCGCCACCGTCGGAACCGGCGAACAGGGCGTTCTTGCGGTTGAGTGCGATCGGCCGGATGGCACGCTCGACGATGTTGGAGTCGACCTCGACGCGTCCGTCGTCAAGGAAGCGGGTCAGGCCCGGCCAGCGTGCGATGGCGTAGCGCAGCGTCTCGGCGGTGTCGCTCTTCTGGGAGACGGCGGCGAGCTGGATATCGAACCAGGTCCTCAGCCCCTCGACCACGGGCGCCGTGGTGGCTTGACGAACGGCACGGCGGGCGTCGGCGCTGGTGCCACGGATCGCGGCCTCGACCTCGTAGATCCGAGCAATGCGCGCGAGCGCCTCGGTCGCGATCGGCGCGTTGCCGCCCTGGGCGATCTCGTAGAAGCGGCGGCGGACGTGCGCCCAACAAAAGGCGAGCTGCACCTGTCCAACCTCGGCCAGAGCGCGATAGCCCGCATAGCCGTCGACCTGGAGGACGCCGCGGAACCCCTGGAGATGAGCGATCGGACGCGCAGCCTTGCGGTCGGGCGCGTAGACGTAGGCGACTGCCGGCGGATCGGCGCCGCCCCATGGTCGATCATCCCGGGCATAGGCCCACAGCTGGCCGGTCTTGGTTCGACCTCGACCGGGATCGAGGACGGGCGCGGTGGTCTCGTCGGCAAACAGCTTGGCCGAACGTCGCAGATGCTCGACAAGCCGCCCGTGCAATGGCCGCAGGAACCAGGCCGCCCGGCCGACCCAGTCGGCCAACGTCGAGCGGTCGAGTGCGATGCCCTCACGGGCGTAGATCTGGGCCTGTCGGTAGAGCGGCAGATGGTCCTCATACTTGGCCACGATGACGTGAGCGATCAGCGCCTCGGTCGGTAGGCCGCCCTCGATCAAGCGGGGCGGAGTCAGCGCCTGGATGACGCTACCCTGACAGGTCCGACAGGCATACTTAGGCCGACGCGTGACCAGAACGCGGAACTGGGCGGGGATCATGTCGAGCCGCTCGGCGATGTCCTCGCCAATCTTGTGCATCGCGCCGGCGCAGCACGGGCACGCCGTATCGGCGACGTCGATCACCCTCTCGATCCGCGGCAGATGTGCGGGCAGCGCGCCGCGGTTGACCTTGCGGCGCCTCGGTGTCCCTGTGCTTCTGGCATCCTGGCGATCCTCGGCGGCCTCGGCAGCGCCAACCATCTGCTCCAGATCCTCAAGAGCCAACGCCAACTGGTCGGGATCGAGCCGCTCCGAGCGGCGGCCGAAGCGGTGGCGCTGCAGCGCCTCGATGATCGACCGTAGTCGATCGCGCTCGCTCTCGACCTCGGCGATCCGCACCGCTGACTGCGCCCGCTCAGCGCGGATGATTGCGCGCAGTTCGTCGGCGTCGGTCGGCAGATGGTCGGTATCGAGCGTCATGCTGCTCGCTATGATACGCGTCCGGCTCATCGCCGCCACAGTTTGCCATGCCGCGAGCGATGCGATGAGTCATCGTGTCACAGACTTACTGACTGGCACGCGGTGGGCGGACGTCGTGGGCGTGAACGCGCGTCCAATCCAGACCTTCGATCAATGCTGCCAACTGCGCCGATGTCAGCCGCATCGTACCGTTCTCGATCCGCGGCCAGCGGAATGACCCTTGTTCCAGTCGTTTGGCATACAGGCAAAGCCCCGTCCCATCCCAGCAGATTAGCTTCACTCGATCTGCCCGCTTGGCACGGAACACGAAGATCGCGCCACAGAACGGGTCGTCGCCTAAATGCTCCTTCACCAGCGCCGCCAGACCATCCATGCCTTTGCGGAAGTCGACCGGGCCGGTCGCAATCAACACCCGAATGCCAACCCCAGGGGCGATCATCTCCGCAACACGGCGAGGATGGCACGCAGTCCCTGAGCATCGACTGCACCCCGCACCGTCACCCGGACCTCGCCAGCTAGCGCGATCTCGATCACACCGTTCCGCTGCCTCATGCCGCCGCTTCGAGCAGCACGCTTGATCGCTGGCGCTGGCGCCATATCCAGACTCGACCGGTCGTCGATGATCGCCGGCACCATCCGAGGTATCAGGCTCATACCCGATTCGTCGCGCGCTTCGCGGCGCCAACTGTACAACAGGCTGCGGCTAATGCCGTGCCGACGCGAGATCTCCGTCACAGTGACCCCCGCCATCGCCGCCTCGGCGACAATGCTCGCCTTCTCTCCGGCACTCCAACGACGGCGCCGTTCCGGACCTACAAGTATCTCCGTCTTCATCCGCGACCCGTCCTTAAGTACGCACTTAAGGACGACTACTCCGCCAACCGCTCCACGCATACGAGGGCGCCAAAACACCGCTTACACTTCAACGGAGTAGTCTTCACATGTCCAATCAGTCGCCGACCCTCCATGTGCCGATTTCACGATACTTGAAATCAGAGAGAAAGACTGACGAGCAACGTTGCGCTCGCACTGTGCTGCACCTCTCGCATCGGTTCATCGGCAAAGTGGGCGGCGCGGCAGCCCTGGACGGATCAGCGTGTTCGGCGGCCAAGCC
>DATJWI010000139.1:0-4979 GCA_035501375.1 Solirubrobacteraceae bacterium | reverse complement strand
ATGCGCCCCCCGGAACGGCATCGACTACCGCAAGAACGGCGGCACGTCGATGTCGTCGTCGGAGATCTCCAAAGACGAGCGCTGTTTGTCGTCGATCCTTGGGCTGCGGTCGCGCCTGGTGCGACCCTCCGCGCGAGCGGCCCGGCCCGGCCGGTGGTCGAAGCCGGTGCCGATCACCGTCACCCTGACCTCGTCGCTCATCGACTCGTCGATGACCGCGCCGAAGATGATGTTCGCGTTCGGGTCCGCCTCGCCGCGGATGATCTCGGCGGCGTCGTTGACCTCGAACAGGCCGAGGTCCTTGCCGCCGGTGATGTTCAACAGGATGCCGGTCGCGCCGTCGACCGACTCTTCGAGCAGCGGCGAAGAGATCGCCGCCTTGGCCGCCTCGCCGCACCGGTTCTCGCCGCCCGCCACGCCGATCCCCATCAGGGCCGAGCCCGCGTCGTGCATGATCGTCCTGACATCCGCGAAGTCCAGGTTGATCAGGCCCGGGATCGTGATCAGGTCCGTGATCCCCTGAATGCCCTGTCTCAACACGTCATCCGCCTCTTTGAAGGCGTCCAGCATCGAGGTCCTGCGCTCGACGACCGCCAGCAGCTTCTCGTTCGGGATCACGATCAGCGTGTCCACGACCTCGCGCAGACGTTCGATCCCCTCGACCGCCTGCCTGCCGCGCTGGGAGCCCTCGAAGTCGAACGGCCGGGTCACGACACCGACGGTCAGCGCGCCGATCTCGTTCTTGGCGATGTCCGCGATCACCGGCGCCGCGCCCGTTCCCGTTCCTCCCCCCTCTCCCGCCGTCACGAAGACCATGTCCGCGCCCTTCAGGGCCTCCTTGATGTCGTCCCTCGACTCGGACGCCGCCGCCAGCCCGACCTCCGGGTTGGCGCCCGCGCCGAGACCCTTGGTCGACTCGTGGCCGACGTTCAGCTTGACGTCGGCGTCGCACATGGCCAGGGCCTGAGCGTCGGTGTTGGCCGCGATGAACTCGACCCCTCTCAGTCCCGCGTCGACCATCCTGCTGACCGCGTTCGTGCCGCCGCCGCCGACCCCCACGACCTTGATGACCGCCAGATAGCTGCCGCCGCCGGTCATCGACCCGCCGGATGAAGTTGATGTCGAAGAGCTCTCCATAGTCCCGTTCTTCGCGGTCTGTCCGCAGCCTCCAGTAGCAATTAAGGGTTTCGCAGACGCCTTCTGACGTGCTGCTGGATTCTGCACGTTATGCAGGGAACTTCGCCCTGTCAACGTTGCCCGCCAGTTACGCAACGTTCGTTGCAGATGCAGGAACCCTCAACCGCCCCCCGAGAGACGCCCATTCTCGAGGGTCAACCTCTAGTCGAGGTTAAGTAGTTTGTCAGCCGGTCGCTTCGGAGCCAGCGCCCGCTTCGCCGCCCGAGCCCGCTTCGCCGGCGGCCGGCGCGCTCGCCGTCGAGTTGGCGCTCGACCCGCCGGCGACCGCGGCGTTCAAACCGGCTGCCAGTTCGGCGGCCGTCGCGGGATCGGTGCCGCTCGACTGGCCCGCTTCGACCGAGCTGCCGTCCGGCGCGACCGTCCCCGGCGGGAAGCCCGCGGCCGGGCGTTCGGGCAGCCTCACGTCGACGTACGCCGCCCCGGCGGAGCCCGGATCGGCGAGGACCCTCGCCAAGGCCATCCACTTCGCGCGCGCCCGGCTCGCGTCGCCGAAGTACGCGAGGAGCCTGCCCTCGAACGCGAGCGTCAGACCGTGGGAGCCGTAGTAAGCGTTCCTCACCTCGTGGCCGAGCGGGCCCGGCGCGGCGCCGAGCACCTTCAGCTCGGCCAGCACGGTGCCGCCGCGCAGATCGCGTCCGATCGCCGGGACCGCTTCGACGTCACCCCTTGCCCGCGCGGCAGCGGCCGCCGTGGCTGGAGCAGTGGTGGCGATCGAGGAGGAGGAGGAGGAGGAGGAGGAGGCAGAGGCAGAGGCAGCGGCGGAAGCGGAGGCGGTAGAAGCAGCGGAGGAGAGGTGCACGAGCGGCAATGACGGCGTCAGGTAGGCCGGCCCGAGCACGACCCCGTCGGCGGCCACCGCGGTACGTGCCGCCCCGACCCCGAGCGCCGCCACCGGCGGCTGCTCGACGACTTCGATATCCAAGCCGTGAGGGACTCGCGCGCGCGCGTGCACCGCCCGCACGATCGGATATTGGGCGACCGCCGCTTGGAGCGCCGCCGGCTTGACGTCGAGCGTGCTCATCTTCCGGGCCGCGCCCGTCAAGGCCGTTTCGATCGCGCCCTTCTCGGTGCCCTGGCCGCTCGCCAGCCCCTCGATCTGGACATGCTCGACCGCCACCAGCGGCGAGTGGCGCAACCACAGCCACAGCCCGCCGAGCAGCGGCAGCGCGACGAGCGCCGAGAGCAGCGCGATCCGCGACCGCCGGCCTCGCCACACGACGGCCGAAGCCCTCGCGACCGTGTCGATCAGAGCGTGGCCCGCATGCGCGATGGGACGCGGAAAGAACGACGTCGGCAGGTGCAGGCCAAGAGCCGGCCCGTACGCGCGCGGCGCCCTTGCGCGCAATCGCCGCGCCGGCGCGTCCCGGTGCGGCGCCGTCGCCCGCAAGCCCAGCGCTCTGAGTCCGAGGCGGCGGGCAGGACCGGGCGCGGCGATCGAACGAGCCATTCCCGCCTTCTTCGACCTTTCCCGGCGAACCCCTACCAGGGAAACCGAACGTCGCCCAACGTCTGCACCTCGGGCTCCAGGGCGACCCCGAAGCGCTCGAGCACGCGACGGCGGCCCTCGGCCATCAGGGCGAGAATGTCAGCGGTCGTTGCCGAGCCGGTGTTCTCGACGAAGTTGGCGTGCTTGGGCGCGAACCTGGCGCCGCCGATGGCCAGGCCGTTGCAGCCCGCCTGCGACAGCAGCTGCCCGGCGGTGCGCCCCACTCCAGAGCCGTCCGACCGTCCGCCCCCACTCTCGGGCCACCCACCCTCACTTTCGGGCACGTCGCCCCCGGTGATCCCTCGGGCCTCACGGCCCGGTCCGGTCTCCTCGGGATTCTTGAACGTCGAGCCGAACGTCTTGATCCCCTGCGGCTGGGCCTCGTGGCGACGGCTTCGCATACCGGCGAGCGTCGCCTTGACGGTCTCGGCCTCGGCCGGTTCGAGCCGCAGCGCAGCCCTGGCGACGATCTCGCCCTCGCCGAGATTCGAGCGGCGATAGCCGAAACCCAGCTCGTCGGGGCCCCGGCGCTCAGAGCCCGTGGCGGTCACGATCTCGACCCACTCCAGGACGCGCCCCAGCTCGCCGCCGTACGCGTTGGCGTTCATCCGGACGGCGCCACCGACCGTGCCCGGGATGTTCACGCCGAACTCGATCCCCGACAGGCCCGCCTGGGCCGCGCGCGCGGCCACCGCCGGCAGCCGGGCGCCGCCGCCGCAGAGGATTCGCGGCGGGTCGAGATCGATCGTCGCAAGGCCACGATCGAGCTTGATCACGAGACCCGCAACCCCCTCGTCCGCGACCAAGAGGTTCGAGCCCGAGCCGACCACCGCGACCGGCAAGCCCGCGGCACGCGCCCACCCGAGCAGCTCGCGCAGCCGGGACTCGTCGCCGGCCCTGGCGAACCATTCGGCCGGGCCGCCCGTGCGGATGGTCGCAAAGCGCGCCAGAGGCACGTCGCGCCGGACGATCGACGGGGCCTCGGGCGTCGGATTCATGCCACCAGCCGCCGCGCCAGCTCGTCCACGTCGCCGGCGCCCATTACGACGCAGACATCCCCAGTTTGGAGCAATCCCTTCAGGACCGGCTCGGCGTCGGCGAAGCTCGGCAACCAATAGACCGGGCTGCCATCCGCGGCGTCGGCAGCGGCCTGCGCGACGAGCAGACCGCTGACCCCCGGATGGTCCTCGGCTCGCTCACGCGCCGGATAGACGTCGAGCACGACCGTCACGTCAGCCTGCCCGCCCAGCACAGCACCGAACTGCCTCGCGAACATCGCTGTCCGCGAGAAAAGATGCGGCTGGAAGACCGCGACCAGCCGGCCCGGGCCGAGCGTGCGGGCGCCCGCGAGCGTCGCCTCGACCTCCGTCGGATGGTGGGCATAGTCGTCGTACACGACCGCGCCCGCAGCGGTGGTCCCGAGCAGCTGAAAGCGCCGACCTGCGCCCTTGAAATCCGCCAGGCCCGCCACGGCCCGGGCCTCGTCGGCGCCGGCCAGCCTTGCCGCCTCCAGCGCGGCCGTCGCGTTCAGCGCGTTATGGGCGCCCGGCACAGCCAACGCCACCTCGTGGCCGCGCCACCTGAACGTCGAGCCGCCCCCGGCCAGCTCCACGTCGGCGACGTCGTAGGCAAGTACTTGGGGGCCCGCACCGCTCGCAAGCTCCAACAGCTCGGGGCGATCCCACACGACGATCGCCGTGCCTGCACGCGCGAGGAACGCGCGGAACGCCTCGCGCACCTCGGCGAGCGAGCCGAACGTGGCGTGATGATCCAGCTCGACGTTCGTCAATACCGCCACGTCGACGTCGAGCTTCAGCATCGAGCGGTCGGACTCGTCGGCCTCGACCACGAGCCAGGATCCGGGCTCATCGCTCCAGTGAGCATTTGCCTGGCCTTCCCCCACCGAGCCCCCGACGAGCCAGCCGGGCTCCAGGCCGGCCGCGCGCAAGGCGCAGACGAGCATCGAGGAAGTCGTCGTCTTGCCGTGGGTTCCGGCCACGGCGATCGTGGGCCGCAGCGCGGTCAGCTCCGCCAACAGCTCCGCCCTGGGGCGCTCCCCCAGGCCGCGCTCCCTGGCCGCAACGCGCTCCGGGTTCTCGGCGGGCACGGCGCTCGAATAGATCACCTCGACATCCTCGTAAGCCGGCACATTGGCGGCGTCGTGCTCGCCGATCACGGCCTCCAGGACCCCGTCGGCCGCCAGCCGCTCGGTATAGGAAGATGGGCCGCGGTCCGAGCCGCTGACTTCGGCGCCCAAGGCGCGGGCCGCCCGCGCGTATCCGCTCATGCCGGCGCC
>DATJWI010000138.1:0-6393 GCA_035501375.1 Solirubrobacteraceae bacterium | reverse complement strand
CGTCCCTTCCGTCGGCGCATGCGCCGACGGAAGGGACGGCACATGTGCCGTCCCGAAGAAGGGCCGCATGCGGCCCTTCTGAACATGGCGCATGCGCCATGTTCACAGAACAGCTCTATCGAACCATCGGGTCGGCGGGCGGGTCAGCTTTGGCGGGCGACGGCGTTGCGCCGCCTGAGGACCGGAGTGTCCCTGGACGCCTTGACCCGGGCGGCCCTGGCGGCGCGACGTTGGCTGCGCTCCTGCTCGACGACCCACAGCCTGATCTTGCGCTCGACGATGCTCTCGTGTCCGTGCATGCCGGGCATACTCGCTCGCGCGCCGCCTGTGCGCACTGGACAGGCGTCCCAAATTGAAGGTCAGCCACTGGACATCGGGTCCAGCCGGTACGCCGCGCGTAGGCCGCTCCTACATGCTCCAAATGAGGGTGCTGCGCGCGCGTACGCGTACGCGCGCGGCCCATCCCGACCGAGAACACCCGCCACCGCCCGAGGAGTCGCCCGCCACGACCCGAAGCCTTCCACCAACGGCCCGAAGCCATGCCCCCAAGACCCGAAGCCATGCGCCTCACAAACGGGCTGGACGACCCGGCCGGGCAGACCGCCAGCCTCACAGGAGTATCGTCTGAGCATGGCCACGGTAAAGAACGCTCCCAAGGTCGTACCTCACCTGAGCGTCGCCGAGCGTGTCGCCAGGGGCAAGGCGGCGCGTTCGGAGGTCCCGCGCTCGAGCCACGGCTCGTTCGAGCCGGCTCCGCGCAGGCCCGACCCGATCGCGATCCTCGAGGCCCAGGCGAGGACGCGGGTGCCGGAGCTGGTGCCGATCAGATACGGCAGGATGCTGGTCTCGCCGTTCACCTTCTACAGGGGCGCGGCCGCGATCATGGCCGCAGACCTGGCGGCGACGCCGCGGTCGGGCCTGACCGTGCAGTGCTGCGGAGACGCGCACCTGTCGAACTTCGGTGTGTTCGCGTCCCCCGAGCGACGCTTGGTGTTCGACCTCAACGACTTCGACGAGACCCTGCCGGGGCCATGGGAGTGGGACGTCAAGCGTTTGGCCGCCTCCATCTTGATCGCCGCGCGCGACAACGAGTTTGCGACCAAGCACCAGGACCAAGCCGTGCTCGACACGATCGAGGCCTACCGAACGGCGACGGCCGAGTTCGCGGGCCAGCGCAACCTGGACGTCTGGTACGCGCACCTCGACGTCGAGAGCGCCCTGCAAGAGCTGGGGCCTCAGCTGGAACCGAAGCAGGTCAAGCGCACCGAGAAGAACCTGGCCAAGGCGAGGACCAAGGACAGCATGTCGGCTTTCGCCAAACTCACCGAAGTCGTCGACGGCGAGGCCAGGATCGTCGCCGAGCCGCCGTTGATCGTGCCGATGCATGATCTGCTCGAGGGCGCCGAGCGCGACGAGATGGTCGAGTTCTTGCACAACCAGCTGCGCTCTTACCGCGAATCGCTGCCCCAAGAGCGCCGCCAGCTGCTGGAGCAGTTCAGGCTGACAGACTTCGCGCGCAAGGTGGTCGGCGTCGGCAGCGTCGGCACGCGGGCCTGGATCGCCTTGATGCTGGGCCGCGACGGCAAAGACCCGCTGTTCCTGCAACTCAAGGAGGCCGAGGCGTCGGTCTTCGAGGAGCACCTCGGCCCGAGCCGGCTCACGAACCACGGCGAGCGCGTGGTCGTCGGCCAGCGCCTGATGCAGGCCTTCAGCGACATCTTCCTAGGCTGGGTCCACGTCCCGGCCGGCCTCGACGGCAAGCCGCGCGACTTCTACGGGCGCCAGCTGCGCGACTGGAAGGGCTCGGCCGAGATCGACCAGATGGTGCCCCACGGCCTTGCTCAGTACGGCAGGCTCTGCGGCTGGACCCTGGCCCGGGCTCACGCCCGCAGCGGCGACCGTGTCGCGATCGCCGCCTACCTCGGCAAAGGCCCCACATTCGACCGCGCGATCGTGCGCTTCGCGCGCGACTACGCCGACCAGAACGACTCCGACTACAGGGCTCTTCAGGCGGCCGTCGATTCCGGCCGGGTCATCGCCGAGACCGGCCTCTGAGAAGCGGCCGTCAGTCCTCGGCGCCGGTCTTGGGGATCCCGGGTGGCATCGCTTCGCCGCGCTCGATCGCCTGGGCCAGGCGCTGGCGTTCGCGCAGGGCGCCCGGCTCGAGCACGCCCGAGCCGGCGGCGTAAGAGATCGGGTCGCCACCGCCGCCCCTCAGGATGTAGGCGCAGCCGACGGCTATGAGCGCGCCCGCGAGCGGGCCCGCCACGTAGACCCAGTAGCCAGCGAAGTCGCCGCTGACCAGGGCCGGCCCGAACGACCTCGCCGGGTTCATCGAAGCGCCGCTGACCGGCGCCGCCCACAGGCCCGCGAGCGCGATGTAGCCGCCGACGCCGAGCGCCGCGATCGCGCCCACGTTCTGGGCCGCCGAGGCGGTCCCCAAGATGACGCTGACGAGCGTTCCCGTCAGGACGATCTCGATCAGGAGGGCCTGCCAGTCGGCGTAGCCGGGCCCCGGCAGAGTCGCGCCGAGGTGGTGCACGTTCCCGAAGACGGCCTCCAAGAACAGGCACGCCAGGGCGGCGCCGGCAAGCTGCACGACCACGTAGCCGAACAGCCTCCGCGACGGGAAGTCTCGGCGCAGGGCGAACGCCAAGGAGACGACCGGGTTCAGGTGGGCGCCCGAGACCGCGCCCATGAACAGGATGATCGCCATCACCATCAGGCCCGGCGCCACGACCGCCGCGGCGATGCCGATCTGGCCTTCGGCGTGCACGATCGAGCCGCCGGCGGCGACCAGCACGAGCATGAACGTTCCGAGCAGCTCCGCGAACAGGCGCCGCCACTCGAGCTTCGGGTCCGCGAACTGGGCCTTTGAGCCGAACTCCAGGGCCAGGACATGCCTCGTGCGCGGCCCGAGCCCGAACGCCGGCGTCTCTTCGGCCAGCTCCCGCACGGTGGCACGCTCGCCGGGCTCGTTCGGCTCCTCGACGGGCATCCTCACAACGTAACACCGCCGTACGGCAACGCCCGGTCAGGAGGGCTCGTTTGGGCCGCCTTCGGAGGGGGTCCCGGGCTCCCCTGCGCTCCGGTGCTCGCGCGCGCGCGCGTCGGCCCCGCCGCGCGGGCGCTCGTCGTAGGCCTGAGCCCCGGCCAGAGCCAGCAGCAACCAGCCGATCCGTGGGTGCCTCGCCAAGACCCGTTCGCGCCGTTCCCGGCGCCTGCGCTCGTGCTGGCCATGCGCATCAGCCCCTCGGGTGTCCTCTCGCACGGCTCCTCCGGAATCGTTCATGCAGTCGAGAAATCTACCTTTCACGCGACATATGTATCTGTTCGGCCGGCTGGAACCGCCCGTCTTGCGGAACTCTTGCGGCCGTGAGCGGTGCTACGCGACGGCCCGCAGCGCCCGGTAGGGCTCGCCGGCCAGCTCGCGCACGAGCGCATCCACGACGCCCTCCTCGTCCCGGTCGTGCCCGTCGGTCACGGCGCCGATGACCGCCCGCTTGCGCTCGAGCAAGGTCGCGATCGTCTCGTCGATCGTGCCGGCGGCCAGCAGATAGGTCGCGTTGACCGCGTCCTGCTGGCCGATCCGATGGCAGCGGTCCTCCGCCTGGTCGTGCTTGGCGGGCGTCCAGTCGAGCTCCAGGAAGACGACGTTCGAAGCTCGTGTCAAGGTCAGGCCCTGACCGGCGACCTCCAGCGAGCAGACGATCAGCCGGCTCGCGCGGTCCGCGTCCCCCGCGCCGGCTCCGATCGACGCCTGGGCGGTGCGCGCCGTCTCGTCCATCGCCTCTTTCGCGTCCGCCCCGATGGTCCCAACCGGGCGCTGGAACGCGCGCAGCGCGGCGTCGCGTGCCGTGTGGGAGTCCTCGCCGAGGATGTGCAGAGCCTGGGGGAATCGCTCCATGACGGCGCGCTGGACCTCGCGGTGCTTGGCGAACACGACCAGCGGCTCGCCCGACGAGCAGAAGTCGTGGATCCAGGCCAGCGCAGCCCGCAGCTTGCCGCGCGCGGCGAGCAGCTTGAGCGCGTTCAGGCGCACCAGGCGTTCCGCGCGCAGGGCCGCCGCCACCCGCGTGTCCAGCACCCGCAGGTCCAGCGGCTGACTGCGCAGCCATGCGATCACGTCGCGCTCGGCGAACCTGTACTCGGCTTCGTTGTCGAGCTCGACGGGCACGATGCTGCGCGTCTTCGGCGGCAGCTGCTTCAGCACGTCGGCCTTCAAACGGCGCACATAGCAGCGCGCGCGCAGGTGCCAGTGCAGACGCATGTGGGCGTCGGTCCCCTGAAAGCGCCGGCCGAACTGGGCGCCCGAGCCGAAGTCTGTGAGGCGCCCGACGATCCGCAGCTGCGAGATCAGCTCGGCGGGCCTGTTCAGGATCGGCGTGCCCGTCAGGGCCAGCACGAGCCCGTCATCGGCAACAGAGCCCGCCAGCCGCTGGACCGCCTGCGTGCGCTTGGCAGCCGCGTTCTTGCAGTAGTGGGACTCGTCGATCACGAGCGCCTTCGGTCGCAACCCGTGCAATCGATCCAGGCGCGAGGCCACGATGTCGTAGTTGACGACCGTCACGTCGGGCGGCGTCGAGGCGACCGGCGCAGAGGTGGCGCCCGACGCGCCCGCCGCGCCCCCGATCTCCTCCGCCCCGATCTCGCGCGCTCCGGTGCCGACCAGCGCCTGGGCGGTGCGACCGGGCAGCCAATGCTCGATCTCGCGCAGCCAGTTGAGCTTGAGGCTCGCGGGGCACACGACCACGGCCGGGAAGGCGTTGTCTGCTTGCAGGGCGGCCAACGCCTCGATCGTCTTGCCCAGGCCCTGCTCGTCGGCGAGGAAGGCCCGGCGCTGTTCGAGCAGGTACTCGACGCCGGCCCGCTGGAAGGGCTTCAGCTCGCCGCCGAGGCCGGGCACCTCGAGCTTGCCGGCGCTCGCTTGCGAGAGCGCCACAAGCCCCTCTCCCCTGGCGTGCTGCTCGCGGACCTCTTGCAGCAGCGCCAGCGCCTCGGGCTCCACCCAGACCCCGTGCGCCGCCAGGAAACGGTCGAGCTGGGGCACGCAGAACGGGTCGGCCCTGATCGAGGCCAGCCGCGCGTGCTCGTAGGCGCCGCCGCGCCTGCCCGGCGCGATCGCGCCGGGCAGCTCGCCGAAGCGCGCGCACAGCCCCTGGTCGTGCCCGGGAACGAGCACGAACGCCGGGTCCTCGTCGGCCCTCGAGATCTCGAGCACGGCTGCGGGCGCCTGGCGGCCGGCCAGCAGCGCGGCCACGCAGCGCCTGGCGGCGGTGCTGGTCCAGCCGTGCAGCTCGGCCTCGATCAGCCGCCAGGACTCCAGGGTCAACGCCACGCTGGCGCCCCCGGGCGCACCGGTGGCGCGCTCGCGCAGCTCCGGCGGCAGGCGTTTGGTGTCGCCGAGCAGCAGGAACACGGGCTCGTCGGGGTCGCCTGCCACGTCGATCGTGCCGCGCCAGGGCGCCAGCACGTGTTCGATCCTCTCTTCGGGGCTGCTCGCGCGCGCGCGTGGGTCGCCGTCGAGAGCAACCACAGATGCGCCGTCTTCACGCCGATGTGACGCGCCCGAGCCTCCTCCAGCAACAGCGCCATGGCCGGCAACACGCCAGCCAGGATCTGTGTCGAGGGCCCGTTGCGCGACCTCGGTCAGGGCATGGTCGGCGTCTTCTGTGACCAGCAACGCCTGCGAGCCGTCGCGCCTCAGCGCCTGGACGATCTCCTGCGAGCGCTCGTCCAAGGGGATCAGCGCCCTGCCCAGCGCCGGGATCAGGCGCCGGCCGGGATGATCGAGCAACGCCTCCACGACCCCTGGGGCGGCGTCGACCGCAAAGCTGAGCCACCAGCTCTCGTCGGGCCGCGCCAGGTCCAGCACGCACTCTTCGCGGCGACGAGCTCTGCGGCGCACGATCGCGCGGGCCAGATCCCGACTCACGTGCGGCCTGCCGGGCAGGCCTTCGAGGAGTCGTCCGAGCGCGGCCGCGCTCTCCGGATCGAGCGGTATCCGCCACGCCTTTTCCTGCGGATCCCAGCGCCGTCCGGGAATCGTGCGCAGCAGCAGGCGCAGACGTTCGTCGTAAGGGAATCGCAGGACCGCTTCGCCGCGGTCCAAGGAGGCTAGGAACGGAGTGAGCACGAATAACGCACGATAGGCATGACCGTGGATGGCACACCCCCCGACCTCGAGCCCCAGGGCGCGCTGTTCCTGCGCAGCCCCGCGCACGGCACCTACTCGCCGCCGGCGCGGCGCTCGCCCGCGCGACCGGCGCGACGCCCCTCCTCGCCCGCCTCGCCTCCCCGCGGGCGCGAGCGCGAGGAGCGCCCGACCGGGTCCTCGCGGCTCGTCCTGACCAGGCGAGGGCGGCGGGCTTTGCTCGAGGCGGTCGCAATGCT
>DATJWI010000137.1:0-10519 GCA_035501375.1 Solirubrobacteraceae bacterium | reverse complement strand
CAGCTCCGAGCCGATCGAGCCGCCGGCGCCGGTCACGAGCACGACCTCCTCGGCCAGGTAAGCGCCGACGCGGTCGAGCTCCATGTGGACCGGCTCGCGGCCGAGCACGTCCTCAACCCTGACCTCCCTCATCTGCCGGGCGAGCGCGGTCGGCGGCCCCTGGTCGCGGAGCAGCTCGAAGACGGTCGGCAGGGTGCGCACCGAGATTCCCCGGGCACGGCACTCCCTGACCACGCGCGCGCGCGTGGTCCCCGGCGCCGAGGGGATCGCGATCAGGACTTCGTCGGGTTCGAGCGCGTCGAGGATGCGCGGCAGGTCGGCTTCGGTGTCGCCGCGCACGCGAACGCCGTCGATGCGCAGACCGCGCTTGGACGGGTCGTCGTCGAGGAAGCCGACCGGCGTCAGGCCGAGCTCCCTGTTGCGAGCGATCTCGCGCAGCACGAGCCGCCCGCCGTCGCCGGCGCCGACGATCAGCACGCCGCGCTCGCCCTCTTTCACGCCACGCAGCGCTGCCAAGGGCCGGCGCTCGTAGACCATCCTGGTGAGCGCCCGGACCCCGATCAGGAAAAGCAGGCTGAGGAGGCCGAACAGGACGATCACGCCGTTCGGCAGGCCGACCGCGCCGGTGGCGACCTCCTGGAGGCCGTGGTCGGTCGCGTGGTCGCTGTAGTGCTGCACGGGCCGCAGGGCCTCGATGCCGACGACCGTCAACAGCACGATCGCGACGATCGCCCGCGCGACCGCCTCGTAGTCGCGCTGGCTGGAGTAGCGCCAGCGGCGCTGGTAGACCCTCAGGAGGACCAGTACGACGAGGCTGCCGGCCAGGACCCACCAGATCGTGCGCGCGCGCAGCTCCGCGTAGTGGCCGGTCGGGCCGTTGTCGAAGCGCAGCTGGAAGGCCAGCCAGTAGGCGAGCGCCACCAGGACGCCGTCGAGGGCGAGCTGGGGGACGGACCGGCGGTGCAACGGCAGGATGGCGCCCGATCTGAGCCTTCGGCGCATTACGTTGATTCTACGGTCTGCAGCGGAGAGAGCAGCAGCTCGACGAGTACTTCCGGATCGCGGCGAACCCGCTCGGGGCGGGCGTAGGGTGCGTACTCGGGTCGGGTATCGGGTGCGTCAGGCGCGCGCTCGGGACGGGCACCGGGTGTGTCGGGTGCGCGCTCGAGACGGTCGGGTGCGCGTTCTGCAAAGGACAGCTCCGCCGGGTCGCTCAGCTTGCGCAAGCGGCCTTCGGCGATCAAACGCTCGTCGACGGCGCCGAGCCTGCCCTCGAAGGTCGTGTAGACGGGCGTGCCCAAAGCGACCGCCTCCCTGTTCATGGTGCCGCCCGCGGAGACGACCAGGTCCGCGTATGCGATCAGCGACTGGGCGTCGATCGCGTGCGGCGGCACCACGAAGCCGGGCACTCCGGCCAGCTCGGCGCGCTGGTCCTCGGTGCGGGGCAAGACGACGACCTGGACACCTTCCGTTTCGGCCTGTTCGCGCGCGCGCGCGAGCACCGCCGAAAAGAGATCGTTCTCGAAGCGGTGATACAGCGACACCTCCGGCGGCGTCCTGATGACCGCGAGCGGTCGCTCTCGCTCGAGCGCCAGCTCGACCAGGACGGCCGGGTCGGGTTCGAAATCCGCGAGGTAGTACTCCTCCTTGAGTCCCGGATAGGCCCTGATCTTGCCGTCCGCGCCGTACGCTCGCAGACGCTCGGCCGGGATCGCGTCGGGCACGACCACCGCCTTGGCGAGTCTGCAGTTGACGTGATGCTGGACCGACGCCCACTCGTAGTCGAACATCGTCGAACTCGGGATCCGCAGAGCGGCGGCGGCCACCGACACGTCGTTCGAGCCGTGGCCCAGGGCGATGTCGAAGCCCTGCGCGTGAGCCCAGCGTATGAGCGCGGTCGAACGCGAGGCCAAACCGCCGAGCTTGGCCGCAAGGCGCTCGCCGCGATGGTGGCCGATCGGCGTGTGCGCGATTCCGAAGCGCTCGCACAGCTCCAGCGTCTGCGCAAAGTCGCGCGCGGTCACCTCGACGTCGTGGCCTTCGGCCTGAAGGCGCTCGACGACGGGCCGCATGACGAGGACGTGGGGGCTGTTCGTGAGGTCGATCCAGACGCGCATTGCTTCACGCGGGAAGGTAACGCTCCGGACACGGGTATCGTTGACCGGACAGATGCTGGTGCTCGCATCGATCTCCGAAACGCTGGTCAACGAAACCTCGCACTTCGTGGGTGAAGCCGGTTTGCCCGGGATCTTCGCCCTGATGGCGATCTCGAGCGCCTGCATCCCGATCCCCTCCGAGGTCGTGATGCTGTTCGCGGGCTTCGCCGTCGCCGACCCGGCCCAGAGCGCTTCTCAACACCACATGACGATGACCGGGATCATCTTGGCCGGTCTCGCCGGCACGATGGTCGGCTCGTGGGTCGCCTACGGGGTCGGGCGCGGGGGCAGGCTGGAGCTGTTCGAGCGCCACGGCGACAAATTCCATATGGGGCCCAGCCAGATCGAGCGGGCCGACCGCTGGTTCAGGCGCTACGGCGAGCCGGCGGTCCTGTTCGGCCGCATGATCCCGGTCGTGCGGGCGTTCGTGTCGCTGCCGGCCGGCATCGCCAAGATGCCGATCGGGCGCTTCACGGTGCTGTCGCTGATCGGCGCGACGCCTTGGATCGTCGGGCTCGCGTTCGCGGGGCACGCGCTCGGCAGCGACTGGACGAGCGTGCGCAAGATCTTCGAGTACTTCGACTACGCGCTCGTCGCCGCCGCGATCGCCTGGGTCGTCTACTGGCTCGTACGCCGCCGCGGCCGGGGTCCCAAGCCGGTCGAGGAGGGTACGGAGGCGCCGCCGCTGCCCGACGCCGGCTGAATCTCGTGCCTGGCAAGCTGTCGCTGCCGGAAGCCGTCGCGCTGGGCGTGCTGCAGGGACCGACCGAGCTGTTGCCGATCTCCTCGTCGGGCCACACGAACGTGGTCCCCTGGCTGGCCGGTTGGCGCTACGGCGAGCTTGGACCGGCCGAACGCAAGGCCTTCGAGGTCGCCCTGCACGCGGGCGCAGGCGTCGCCCTGGCGCTCGAGATGCGGTCCGAGCTGGTCGAGTCTCTGCAGACGCTCGACGCCAGGCACGCGGCGGTCGTCGCGCTCTCGCTGGCGCCGCCGGTGCTCGCCGGTTATACCTTCGAGGAGCCGATCGAGCGCCGGTTCGACGGTCCGGGCCCGGTCGCGGCCGGCTTGGTGGCGGGCGCCCTGGCCCTGGCCCTGGCCGACCTCTGGCCCGGGCGGCTCGCGCGCGGAGGGCTGGCCGGTATCCGGCGAGGCCGGCTCGGGCGGAACAGGCGGAACGGACGGGTGCCTGGGCGCGAGCCGCGCGGCGCGCACGAAGCAACGCCGACAGACGGCTTTGCACTCGGCCTCGCCCAGGCCGCCGCGCTCATCCCCGGCGTCTCGCGCAATGGCGCCACTTTGGCCTGCTTGCGCGCGCGGGGCTTCGCCCGCGAGGACGCCCAGACACTGTCCTGGCACGCCGCGCTGCCAGTGATCTTGGGGGCGGTTGCGCTGAAGGGTTGGCGCCTCGCGCGCGGCGCCGGCTTCGGCGACGGGAACAAGGGCGACCCTGACGCCAAGGGCAAGGGCAGCGGGGACGGCAGCAGCAGCGACGGGAACAATCGCAGCAGGGGCGACTACGGCGGCGCGCTGGCGGTGGGCGCCGCGAGCGCGTTCCTGTCGACGGCAGCCAGCGCTCGGGTGCTGCGACGCCGGGGCTGGCGGGATCGCGCGCTGTGGCCGTATGCGGCCTATCGCTGCGTGCTCGCCGCACTGGTGCTCGCGCGCGCACGTAGGGGCGCAAAATGACGAAGATGGCCGCCTGCGCCGGCAAGCCCCGATGAGTCTCGTGCGCAACCCGATCGGGACCCGGCTCGGAGGGCGCTATCGCCTGGACGCCGAGATCGGTCGGGGAGGCATGTCGACGGTGTACCGAGCGTTCGACACGGTCCTGGAACGCCCTGTCGCGATCAAGGTCATGTACCGGGAGATAGCCGCCGACTCCGACCAGCTGGAGCGCTTTCGACGCGAGGCGAGGGCGGCCGCGCGACTGAGCCACCCGCACATCGTCACCGTGATCGACGCCGGAGAGGAGCCGTCCGGCGACGGCGCCTCTGGACGGGGCGAGACCGGCGGGGCGAGCCGGAGCGGTCGGGTCGGCGAGGCGGGCGGGGCAAACGAGGCCGGCGGGACTCCGTACATAGTGTTCGAGTACGTCGACGGCGAGACGCTCAAGCAGCTGATCAGGCGCGAGGGCCCGCTGCCGATCGCCGAGGCGTTGGCGTATGCGATCGAGATCGCGCGCGGCTTGGGCGCCGCGCACGAGCAGCTGATCGTGCACCGCGACGTGAAGCCCCAGAACGTCTTGATCTCGAGCGAAGGCTCGGCCAAGATCACCGACTTCGGGATCGCCAGGACCTTGACCGAGCAGGGCCTGACGATGGACGGCAGGGTGCTCGGCACGACCGACTACGTCTCGCCCGAGCAGGCCCTCGGCCAGCCGGTCACGGGCCAGTCGGATCTGTACTCGCTGGGGATCGTCCTCTACGAGATGCTCACGGGCGTGGTGCCGTTCACCGGCGAGACGCCTGTGGCGGTGGCGATGAGACACGTACGCGAGCAGGTCCCGGACGTGCAGGCGCTCAGGCCGGAGGTATCGGCGGCGACCGCGGCGGTGCTCGAACGGGCGACCGAGACCGACCTGGCCGAGCGCTATCCGAACGCGGCGACGATGGCAGCGGACCTGGAGGAGGCCCTGGCGATCGAGGCCTCGCGCGCAGGCCAGGCCACAGGCGAGGTCACGAGCGTGCTGCGCACGTTGCCGAGGCGCTCGCGGCGGCGACTGCCGTGGCGGTTGCGCCACCGGTGGCGCTGGGCCGGCTCGCTGGCCGTGCTGGCCGCGATCGTGGCGATCGCGCTCGTGCTGGCCGCCGGCAACGCCCATCGCGGGGTAGAGCCGAGCGCGTCCGCCAAAAAGGGTCTCGAGCCGGTACGCCTCGGCCAGTCGGCCGCCCACGACTACAACCCTTACGGGACCGGGCCCGAACACCCGACCCAGGTGTCGAACATCCTCGACGGCGATCCGAACACGACCTGGAGCACCGAGCACTACGTCGAAGGTTCGCTCGGCTCCAAGCCGGGCCTCGGCGTCTATCTGGACGCGAGCCCCGGGGCCGAGGGGCGGGCGCTGCAGATCATGACACCGACGCCCGGCTTCGACGCCGGCGTCTACGGGGCCGATGCGATCCGCGAAAACCTTCCGTACGGCGCTCCGACGTCCTTGACCGAACGCGGCTGGGCCAAGCTCGCGCCCGCGCGCGCGATCGCGGCGAGCACGCTCGTCTATCTGAGCAACCCCAAGGATCGGCGCTACCGCTACTTCCTGATCTGGATCGTCGCACTTCCGCCCCACTCCGAATTCGCCGAAATCTCGGGCGTGACGCTGTTCTCGTAGCGCTCCGTGGCCGCCCAGTCTCGCCGGCGACGGCGCTCCGGGGGTGCCTCTGGTAGGTTCGCTCCCGCAGGATTCCGGTTACTAGATTCAAGGAGACAGATATGCGACGCATGTTTTTGGGGTTCGCTACCTGCGCAACGATCAGCTTTGCGCTGGTTGGATCGGCGCAGGCCGCGGGCGACCCGACGGGTGGCGCGGGCGGCGCTGTTCATGGTCAATCGCGCGCAGTGAAACCTCCGAAGGCGAAAGTCTATGAATGGTGCGGGTCGCTCTCCGGTTGCGGCTATGAAACCGACCTCTGGGCAAAAACCAAAACCTTTGGCTTTTTCGGGGGCGTTGCCGGCATCTACTTTACCGGTCCAAAAGGCTCCCTCACCCTTTACGATGAAAATACCAACTGTTACATTTACCTCAAAAAGATAAAGAAAACTAAAAACTACGCTGGCGAAGAGCCGGCGGGCCAAGAACCGCAGTGCGCTGTACAGACGGTCGAGCTGACTTACATCAGATAACGGGGCCTCCTGTGAGCTTGGGATTCCGGGGTTGCCCGGTCCTGGAGTCCCAAGCTTGGAGGTTCACTGCGAGGGCGATACATAATGGACGCCCTCGCAGTCGAATCAGCCGCGCCGGCTGCGGCGCTCCTCCTGGCGCTCGATCGCCAGCCGGCAGAGCCGGTCGACGAGCTGCTCGAACGGGACGCCCGATGCAGCCATCAGCTTGGCGTAGACGCTGGTCGGAGTGAACCCGGGCATCGTGTTCAGCTCGTTGACCAAGACCGAGTCTCCGTCCACGAAGAAGTCGACTCGCGCCAGCCCTTCGCAGCCGACCAGCTCGAAGGTCTGGAGCGCGAGCCGGCGTACGCGCGCACGGGCGGCGCCTGAGATGCGGGCCGGTATCGCCAGGTCCATCCCGCCCGGCTTGTACTTGGCTTCGTAGTCGTACCAGTCGCCGGAGAACACGATCTCGCCGGGCTCGGAGACGAACGCCGGGACGTCCTCTTCGACGGCTCCGGGAGCGGCCCTCCTGGATGCGGTGGAAGCGGCGTACCCATCCGCGACCGCCCGGCGCTCGACCCGGGTGAGTCCGAGCACGCCGCACTCGACCTCGATCCCGGGCGCCGCGGCCTCGACGATCGCCAGCTCGTCGTGCGCCAACGACTGCTCCAGCGCATCCGGCAGAGCCTCGGACTCGGTGACGCGGACGATCCCGACCGAGGAGCCCAGGTGGGCGGGCTTGACGAAGACAGGCAGGCCAAGGCCTTCGATTTGGGACAGCACGCGCGCACGCGTGGCACGCCAATGGGAGTCGTGGACGCCCACGAACGCGACCTGCGGCAGCGCCGGCTCGCTCGCCGACAGCAGCCGTTTGAAGAGAACCTTGTCCAAGCACACCGCCGACGCGGTCACGCCCGCCCCTACGTAGGCGACGTCGAGCGTCTCGAGCGTCCCCTGGACCGTCCCGTCCTCACCGTAGGGGCCGTGCAAGGCCGGGAACGCGACGTCGGCCCCGAGCAGGCCCGCGCCGGGCCCCAGCTCAAGCGTCTTGCCTTCGCAGCGCCAGGCGCCCTCACGGTCGATCTCGACCCGGACGACCTCGTGGCCGGCGGCGAGCAAGCCGTCGGCGATCGCGGCGCCCGAGGCCAGCGACACCTCGTGCTCTGACGAGCGCCCGCCGGCCAGGACCGCGACCGTGAGCGTGTCACGCGCATCGCCCTGCCTCCCCGCGCGCGTGGGCACCGGCGCCGAGGTGTCGGTCCAGCGGGCCGGCGGGGTCCCCTGACCGGCATCGGTCTTATTCATAACCTGGCCAACCCGTCCCGCCCTTGCTCATCCGCTCGCCGCCGGTGGAGGTGGCGCGGGTGTCGAGGAGGTCGTCGGCGTGGTCGTGGTCGGGGTCGTCGGGGCGGAATAGGAGCCGATCGCGATCGTGACCGTGCTTCCCTTGCCGGCCCGAGAGCCGGCTTCCGGGCTCTGGGTCAGCACGACTCCGGACTGCGGCTGTTCGGTGGTCGTCTTGGTCGTCGTCTTGACCTTGAAGCCGGCCCGTTCGAGGGCGTTGGTGGCGGCCGCCCTGGCGGCGCCGACGACTTCGGGGACGGCGATTTCCTTGGAGGCCTGGGCCACCGTCAGGGCGACGGCGCCGCCGTCTGTCAGCGACGCCCCGGCCGGAGGCGACTGTTCGAGCACGGTGCCCGGCGACTGTTCGGTCGTTTCCTGGAGCGTGACGGCGCCGGTCGTGAGCTTGGCGTTGGTCAGCGACGCTTCGGCCGCGGCGCGCGACTGGCCGACCACGTCGGGCACCGTCGTTTGGGCCGGCCCGCTGGAGGTGACGACCCTGACCTGGCTGCCGGCCTCCAGCTCGGTCCCAGCCGGCGGATCGGTCGAGATCACGCGGCCGCTCGCAACCGTCGAGCTGGCCCTGCTTTCGGCGACCGGCGCAAAACCAGCGGACTTCAGTTTCGCGCTTGCCTGCGAAGTCGTGAGGCCGACGACGTTGGGCAGGGCCGAGCTGCCGGGGCCGATCGAGACTGAGATCGTCACGTGAGTGCCCTTGCCGACGATGCTGCCGGCGGGCGGCGTCTCCGCGAACACCGTTCCGCTCGGCACCGTCCCGTTCGCGGTCAGCGCGGGCACCGAGACGAGCCCGGCCTGGCGCAGCGCGGCGCTGGCCGCCGCTTCGCTCTGCCCCGTGACGCTCGGCACGGAGACCGTCTCCGTCGAGGACGGACGCGTCAGGACCAGCACCAACGCCAAGGCCAAGATCGCCGCTACGACAGCGCCGGCGACGGCCCATTGGCGGCGGCGGCGTTTGCGAGCTGCTGCGTCGGGGTCTTCGCGCTCGCCGGCAGCGCCATCCGGAGCCATCAGCAGGCCAGAGGGAGGCACGCCGGTCGAGAGCGCTACACCGGTCGGGACGATCGGGTTCACAGCGGTGCCCGGCGCCATGTCGGCGCCGGCGGCCAGGGGCGTGGCGGAGATGGTTCCTGTGCTCGCAGGCAACAGCTCACGCGCGGAGCGCAGCGCCGCGATGAACTCGTCCGCCGAGGCGTACCTCGCAGCGGGGTCCTTGGCAAGAGCCCGCAGCACAACCCCGTCGAGCGCCGCCGGGACAGCCGGGTTCGCGGCACTCGGCGGGGCCGGCTGCGCGGAGACCTGCTTGAAGGCGATCGCCACGGCCGTGTCGCCGTCGAACGGGACCGCGCCGGTGAGCAGCTCGTACAGGATCACGCCAACCGAGTACAGGTCCGAGGCGGCGCTGACGGCGTGGCCCTGGGCCTGCTCGGGAGACAGGTATTGCGCGGTGCCCATGATCGAGCCCGTCAACGTCATGTCCGAGGCGCCCGCCTGGGCGATGCCGAAGTCGGTCACGCGCGCGCGGCCCTCCTCGTCGAGGATCACGTTGTGGGGCTTCAGGTCTCTGTGGATGACTCCCCTGGCGTGGGCGAACTTGGCGGCCTGCAGGATCTGGGTGACGATGTCGATCGCGACGACCGGCTCGAGTGGGCCCTCCTCGCGCACGAGCGCCTTCAGGGAACGGCCGGGCACGTACTCCATCGCGATGTAGTACGTGCCGTCCCACTCGCCTCTGTCGAAGATGCCGACGATGTTCGGGTGCGAGAGCCCGGCGGCGCTGGAGGCCTCCCTGCGGAAGCGCTCGACGAACTCCTGGTCCTCGGCGAAGTGATGGTGCAGGACCTTGACGGCCAGGCGCCGGCCGAGCAGCTGGTCTTCGGCCAGGTACACGTCGGCCATGCCGCCCGAGCCGAGCCGCGAAAGAACTCTGTAGCGGCCGTCGACGATCGTGTCCGGCTCAACCATCTCGCTCTCCCGCTGTGTGCCGCGTGCGTGCGTGCGCGCGCGCGCAGCACACCGGTCCGCGCGCTCGTGTGCAGCGCACCGGTCGATCGTGTTGGCCCCGCGCCGGGCGGTCGTGGCCTGCTCGATAGGCCCTCATCCGTTGAGCACCGTTTCCATGACCTGGCGCGCGACCGGCGCGGCGAACGAAGCCCCCTGGCCGGGAACGTCCTGGAGCGTGACGGCGACCGCCACGCGCGGGGACCGGGCGGGAGCGAATGCGATGAACCAGACGTTGTTGATCGCCGTGCCGACCTGGGTCTCGGCGGTGCCGGTCTTGCCGGCCACGGGCACGCCCGGGATCTGGGCGGCCGTGCCCGTGCCTTCGTTTACGACCGCTTCCATCATGCCCGTAACGGAGTTCGCCGTCGAGGCTTTCATTACAACTGACTGCACCTTCGGCTCGACCCGGGTGACGGTCTGGCCCTCGGGGTCGACGATCCGGGCCGCCAGGTGCGGGGTCATCAGCCGTCCGCCGTTGGCGACGGCGGCGGCGACCTCGGCCATCTGCAGTGGCACGACCTGAAGTTTGTCCTGGCCGATGCCAAGGCGTCCGACGTCGACGAAACGGCTGGTCGGCGGGATCAGGCGCCGGCCTCCGAGGTACTCGCCGCTGACCGACATCTGTTCTGTTGGGTAATCCAGTTGGGGCTTGGAGTCGAAGCCGAAGCGTTTCATGTAGCGGGCCAAGGTCGGCTTGCCGAGGTGTTCGGCGACCTGGGCGTAGACCGTGTTCACCGATTTGACGAGTCCTTCTGTGAGGGTCAGATCGCCGTAGTTCTCGCCGTAGTCGTTCGACAGCGGCACGCCCGAGACGAGGATGCCGTTGCGGCCGGATACGAGCGACTGCGGGGTGTACCGGCCGGTGTCGATCGCGGCGGTGGCCGTCACGACCTTGAACGTCGAGCCCGGCGCGTAGCCGAACTGTGTGGCCCGGTTGACCAAAGGCGTCCCGGACGTGTCGTGAGTGAGCCGTTCGTAGGCCTTCGCCGAGCTGAGCAGGTTGGGGTTGTAGCTGGGCGTCGAGGTCATCGCCAGGACGGCGCCGGTGCGCGGTTCCAAAGCCACGACCGCGCCGCGGTGTTCGCCGAGCGCTTCCGTGGCGGCGCGCTGGGCGGCCGGGTCGAGCGTCGTTACGACTTCGTCGCCCTGCCTGCGCTTGCCCTGCAGCTGGTCGA
>DATJWI010000136.1:0-3515 GCA_035501375.1 Solirubrobacteraceae bacterium | reverse complement strand
CAGCTCGCCGCCGCCGCCGCCGGCGACGAGGAGACCCAGCCGATGGACGAGGACTTCCTGCTCGCGCTGGAGTACGGGATGCCGCCGACGGCCGGCGTGGGCATCGGGATCGACCGCCTGATGATGCTGCTGCTGGGCAAGCAGACGATCCGCGAGGTCATCCTGTTCCCGCTGCTCCGTGACCGGTGAGCGGAGCGGTCAGACGGCCGTGACCTTGACCGCCTCGTCCTCGCCGGGCAGGCCGTAGAGGCCGTGGGCGGGGTCGTAGCCGACGGTGTCCAGGTCGCCGGTCTCGTCCGTGGGGGTGAGGGCCAGGGCGGCCGCCTCGGACTCGCCTTGGGCCTCCACCTCCTCGACCTCACCGGTCGGCACGTAGGCATATCCAAGCGGGGCGTCGGAGGACTCGAGGGCGCGGAAATGCTCGACGCGGTAGCGCACGGGGACATCCTGACCGATCCGGCCTCCGATTACCACCGAATGACGAGGGTCATATCCCCTCAAGGTGTGACTCCGAAGCGCCGAATACTCGGCCACGATCCACCGACAGCCGCCAGAGGGGCCAGGAAACCCGGGTGCTATAGTTGGTTCCGGTCTACTCCCCGACACCGGACTGTCACCCCGCCGCGAGGCAGAGCAGGTTGACAGGCCGGCCCGAGGCGATTCATTTGACGGTTTTTCGAGCGAAGAAGGGAAGGGGGCACGAGGATGTTTGAACGATTTACAGAGCGTGCCCGACAGGTCGTTGTCCTGGCCCAGGACGAGGCTCGCACGCTCAAGCACAACTACATCGGCACCGAGCACATCCTGCTGGGTCTCCTCCGCGAGGAGGAGGGCCTTGCCGCCAGGGTGCTGGACTCGCTCGACATCACGGTGGAGGAGGTGCGCGCCCAGGTCGCCCGGATCGTTGGTCAGGGTGACGAGGTGACGACCGGCCAGATCCCGTTCACGCCGCGCGCCAAGAAGGTGCTCGAGCTGGCGCTGCGCGAGGCGCTGTCGCTGGGACACAACTACATCGGCACCGAGCACATCCTGCTCGGGCTGGTGCGCGAGAACGAGGGCGTCGCCGCCCGCATCCTGCTCGACTTCGACGCCGACGCCGAGAAGATCCGGAACGAGATCATCCGCATGCTGTCCGGCCCGGGCCGCCGCGCCCAGGGCGCGTCGGGCTCCGGCGAGAAGGGGCAGAAGAGCTCCAAGCTGCTCGACCAGTTCGGCCGCAACCTGACCAAGCTGGCCTCCGAGGGCAAGCTCGACCCGGTCGTCGGCCGCCAGAACGAGATCGAGCGCGTCATGCAGATCCTGTCGCGCCGCACCAAGAACAACCCGGTGCTGATCGGCGAGCCGGGCGTCGGCAAGACGGCCGTCGTCGAGGGGCTGGCGCAGCGCATCTCGTCCAACCAGGTGCCCGAGCTGCTGAAGGGCAAGCAGATCTACACGCTCGACCTGGCTGCCCTCGTCGCCGGCTCCAAGTACCGCGGCGAGTTCGAGGAGCGGCTGAAGAAGGTCATGAAGGAGATCGCCCAGCGCGGCGACATCGTGCTCTTCATCGACGAGCTCCACAACCTGGTCGGCGCCGGCGCCGCCGAGGGCGCGATCGACGCGGCCTCGATCCTGAAGCCGGCACTGGCCCGCGGCGAGCTGCAGACCATCGGCGCGACGACGCTCGACGAGTACCGCAAGTACCTCGAGCGCGACTCCGCCCTGGAGCGGCGCTTCCAGCAGATCAAGGTCGACGAGCCGTCGATCGACGACACCGTGCAGATCCTGCGTGGGCTGCGCGACCGCTACGAGGCGCACCACCGCGTGCGGATCACCGACGAGGCCCTGCAGGCCGCGGCCGAGCTGTCCGACCGCTACATCCAGGAGCGACAGCTTCCCGACAAGGCGATCGACCTGATCGACGAAGCCGCCTCGCGGATGCGGATCAAGCTGATGACCGCGCCGCCGGTGCACAAGGAGCTCGACGAGCAGATCGAGACGGTGCGCAAGGAGAAGGAAGCAGCGATCGAGTCGCAGGAGTTCGAGAAGGCCGCGAACCTCCGCGACAGCGAGCGCAAGCTCTCCCTGCAGAAGCGCGAGATGGAGGACAACTGGAAGTCCTCCGGCGACGCTGACCAGGCCGAGATCGGCGAAGAGGAGATCGCGGACATCGTCTCGATGTGGACGGGCATCCCGGTCTTCAAGCTGACCGAGGCCGAGTCGCAGCGGCTGATCCGGATGGAGGAGGAGCTGCACAAGCGCGTCATCGGGCAGCACGTCGCCATCGAGGCCGTCAGCAAGGCGATCCGCCGCTCCCGCGCGGGCATCAAGGATCCCAAGCGGCCGACCGGCTCGTTCATCTTCCTCGGCCCCTCGGGCGTCGGCAAGACGGAGCTGGCACGCACGCTGGCCGAGTTCCTGTTCGGCGACGAGGACGCGATGATCCAGGTCGACATGTCGGAGTACATGGAGAAGCACGCCGTGTCCCGGCTGGTCGGCTCGCCTCCGGGCTACGTCGGCTACGACGAGGGCGGCCAGCTGACCGAGGCCGTCCGCCGCAAGCCGTACTCCGTGGTGCTGCTCGACGAGATCGAGAAGGCCCACCCGGACGTCTTCAACATCCTGCTGCAGATGCTCGAGGAGGGGCGCCTGACCGACGCTCAGGGCCGGCACGTTGACTTCAAGAACACGATCGTGATCATGACCTCGAACATCGGGGCGAGCTCGATCGCGAAGAACACGCAGCTGGGCTTCACCGTCGGCGAAGACGAGACCGGTGTCAGCTACGACGACATGAAGAACCGCATCATGGGCGAGCTGAAGAAGGTCTTCCGGCCCGAGCTGCTCAACCGCATCGACGAGGTGATCGTCTTCCACAAGCTGTCCAAGGAGGAGATCAAGTCGATCGTGGATCAGCTGATGAAGCGCCTCCGCGAGCAGATGAAGGTGCACGAGGTCGCGATCGAGCTGACCGAGTCGGCCAAGGAGATGATGGTCGAGAAGGGCTACGACCCGACGATGGGCGCCCGCCCGCTGCGCCGCGCGATCCAGCGTTACATCGAGGATCCGCTGGCCGACTTCGTCCTCGGACGCAGCCTGGCCCCGGGATCGACCGTGCTGGTCGACCACCGGGAGGGCGACGAGGAGGTCAATCTGCAGGTGATCGAGCCGGTCGACGTGCCGGACGCCCCGCCCGCCGACCTGGTGCCCGCCGAGGGCCCGGCCGACGAGGGCGACTCCAACGACGAATCGCACGACGAGCCGGCGGCCGAGTAGCAGCATCGGCCACGCGAACGCAACGAGGGGCCCCGGGGACGGGGCCCCTCGTCGTTTAAGATGCGTTCCGATGACGGATCGAGCCGCTCCGTGACCGACGTCGCCGGTCGCATCCGACAGCATCTGGAACAGCTCTCGCCCAACGATCTGCGGATCGCCCACCACCTGCTCGACCATCCCGCGCGGGCGCCGTTCGAGACGGCCGACTCGCTGGCGGCGCGGGCGGGGGTGAGCAAGGCCGCCGTGGTGCGGTTCTCGGT
>DATJWI010000135.1:0-2718 GCA_035501375.1 Solirubrobacteraceae bacterium | reverse complement strand
AACGGATCGCTTTCAAGTCCCGACTGCGGAGCCGGTCGCACGAGCTACGGCTGAGGGCGCTGAACCGCTGCGGCGCGGTCGCGCCGCTTGAACTACGTCGTCGGCGCCGGCCCAGTGCCCACGCGCTGGTCAGCCTCCATGACCGGACGTTCGTCCTCGCACAAGGGTATGACCTCCGTGGTCTCTTCCTCGCCCTCCGTCGCGTCCGGGCGCAAGCGGGATGAAGGCCCACGCGCCTCCGCCGCTCGCTTGGTCCTCCGCGTGCTCCCACGGACGATGGTAGGCTGGCAGCATGCCGTATCGGTATGTCTACTGCCGGTCGTGTGGCGCGAAGCTCGCCGGTCTCGGTTCAGAGATGAACACCGGCCGCTGCCTGCACTGCCTCGCCGGATCGGGCGTCCGGCTGCTGGCGTCCGAGCGCCAGCGTCTTCGTGAAGAGACGGCGGACTGGGCGCCACAGAAGGTCGTTCGGCGCTGCTGCCGCTGCCAGGCACTGCTGTCGCTGTACAACCCTGACGACCACTGCGAGGCCTGCCAGGTGCTTCGCAGGTAGCGCCTCGTAGCCGTAGTGGGGGTACGTCGCTCCCACCCTGCGGGAGAAGTGGACCCGCACGGCAGCTCGACCGGGGTCGGGGCTAACCGTGCCTCGGCTACTCCACGTCGCGCCGCACGGTCAGGACGACGCCGGCCGCAACGAGCGCGGCCACCCAGGCGATCAGCACGGCGCCGCCGACGGCGGGCGAGAGCAAGTGCCTGGTCGTCGACCCACTGAGCGCAGTGGCCGCCTGCTCGGGTCCGTAGCGGCCCACGGACGGCGCCAGCCCGAAGATCAGGTTCTCGACGACGAACCCCCAGGCGAGCAGGGCGATCACCGCGGCGATCTGGTTGCGAAGGATGGCGCCCAGGCCGACGCCGAGGCCGCCCCACAACACGACGCCGACGATGGTCCCCACCACGAGCAGCGTGACCTCGCTGCCGTCCAGGGCAAACGGTACGCCTCGGCCGGCGAGGATCACTGCGCCCACGGCGAAGCCGAGCGCCTCGGCGACGACGCCGAATGCCAGTCCGGCGATCATGCTGGCCGCCAGCTTGCCGCCCAAGACGCGCGGTCGCTGTGGCGTGAAGAGAAAGGTCGGGCGGATGGTGCCGTGGCGGTATTCGCCGGTCACGGCCAGCAGGCCGGCCAGCGCCGCGAACAGCCCGGCCACACCGCCCAGACCGAGCAGGTTGCGCTGGGCGTCCTTGCCCGCCAGGGCGCCCGTGCTGGAGAGCAACCCGGTCAACAGGACCAGGAGCAACAGGAGCGCGAGCATGCCCGCGACGAGACCCAGCGTGGTGCGCGTCGAGCGGATCTTGAGCAGTTCGGCTTTGGTCTGGGCGATCATGACCGCACCTCAGAGGTGAGCTCGAGAAAGACCTCTTCGAGCGACGACCCTCCGGTGGTGAGCTCGTGCAAGGCGACACCGGCGGCGAAGGCGATGTCGCCGACGCGCTCGGGGGTCGTGCCCACGGCAAGGAGGGCTTGCCCGTTGGCGTCTGAAGTGGCCACGCCCTCCCGCCGAAGGGCCTCGGCCAGCCGCGGCAGGTGCGGGCTGCGCACGCGCACCGCGCCGCCGACGCGGGCGGTGAGCTCCTCGAGCGAGGACTCGGCGACGAGACGCCCGTGATTGATGATGAGGACCCGATCGACCGTCTGGGCGACCTCGGCGAGCACGTGGCTTGAGACGAGCACCGTGCGACCCTCCGCAGCGAAGGCACGCAGAAAGTCGCGTAGCCAGCGGACGCCCTCGGGGTCGAGACCGTTGGCCGGTTCGTCTAAGACCAGCAGCTCGGGATCGCCGAGCAGCGCCGCGGCAAGTCCCAGCCGCTGCCGCATGCCCAGCGAGTAGCCCTTCACACGGCGATGCGCGGCGCCCTGAAGCTCGACCAGGCGCAGCACCTCGTCGGTGCGCGAGTCGGGCAGCCCGACAGCGCAGCCCAGCATGCGCAGGTGGTCGCGACCCGAGCGTCCGGGGTGAAAGTCGGTGGCCTCCAGCACCGCGCCGACTCGCAGGGCGGCCTGCTCGAGCTCGCCGTACGGCTTGCCAAAGATCAGCGCCCGCCCGCTGGTGGGCGCCGCCAGGCCGAGCAGGACGCGCAGGGTCGTCGTCTTGCCGGCGCCGTTGGGGCCGAGGAAGCCGGTGATCGTCCCGGGCTCCAGGGCGAAGGACAGACGATCGACGGCGGTCAAGGGTCCGAACCGCTTGGTCAGCGACTCACTTACAACGACTGAAGTCACGTCACCTCCACCGAACCAGATGTCTTCATCGCGACCACTGTGAGCCTTGCCCTTGCGGCAAGGTCAAGCGCCTGCTCAAGAGGGGCGCAGCGTCAGAATAGACTGATATCGTCGCCCACGACCACAAGCTCGCTCGTCGAGACGGTGCTGCGCGGCGTACCCGTTTGGCGCCTGCCTCGCACGGCAAGCAAAAACACAAGGTCGAGACCGCAGACACTGACGGGTGCTCCCCAGCGGAAGCGACGGCGCCTCCGGTACCGCCAGCAGACCGCGATCACTGACCGCCTCGGTACGACAGCGTCATGGGGCGCGCTGCTGGCGGTCCCGGCCCTCGTGTTCGGTCTCTACGGCACCAACTTCCAGCACATCTGGCTGCTCCACCAGCGGTGGGGCTATCTCATCGCGCTCGTAGGCGTCACGCTGGTCGAGGTCTTCCTGTG
>DATJWI010000134.1:0-2852 GCA_035501375.1 Solirubrobacteraceae bacterium | reverse complement strand
GGTCTTCACGCCCGGGCGCAAATCTCCGCTCGTGCTCGACCATTCGACGCCCGAGCTGCAGCTGCTGCAGCGCGTGCGCGACGAGGCGCACCGTTTCGCGATCGCCCATCACCGCGCGCGCCGCGACCAGGCCATGACCGGCTCTCTGCTGGACGATCTGCCCGGCGTCGGCCCGGCCCGCAAGCGCGCGCTGCTCGCCCACTTCGGCTCTCCGGAGGCCGTCGCCGCGGCCTCCAGCGAGGAGTTGCAGGCGGTTCCCGGCCTGCCGGCCAAGGTCGGCCGAGACGTCCACGCGCACCTGCACCGGACGGGCTGAGCCGGCCGATGAGCGGCGCCATGCTGCGTCCTCACTCGCTCGTGTGCAGAGCACACTTCGCTCGCTGCGTCCTTGCCTGGCTTGCTCCTCGACCGGCTCAGGAGCGAAACATTGGATGTGAGTGCACGAATAATTGACACGAGCGTCCGCGAAACGCGGCACAATCGGGTGATGGCGGTCATCAGGCCCCTCCGTCCGTTGCGCGCGGTGAGCAAGCCCGCCGTCGTGGAGTCGCGTTTGCAGGACCTGGTCGTGATCACCGGCTTCTCGGGCGCCGGCAAGTCCACGGCGATGAACGTGTTCGAGGACGCCGGCTACTTCTGCGTCGACAACCTGCCGCCCGAGATGATCAGGTCGCTGGTCGAGCTGTTCGTGCACGGCGGCTCCAAGGTCGAGCGCGCGGCCGTCGTTTCGGATGTGCGCGGCGGCGTCTACTTCGAGGCGCTTAGGGCGGTCGTCGACGACCTGGACGCGCTCGGCATCGACCACCACGTCCTCTTCCTGGAGGCCGCCGAGCAGACGCTCGTGACCAGGTACAAGGAGACCCGCCGCCGCCACCCGCTGGCGCCCGACGGCAGCGTCGCCGCGGGCGTCGCCGCCGAGCGGGCCCTGCTCGAGCCCTTGCGCAGCAGGGCCGACCTCGTGATCGACACGACCGGCATGTCCGCCGCCAGCCTGCGCGCCCGCATCGCGGACGAGCTGCTGCCCGCCCAGAAGGCGGGCCGCCTGGCCGTCACGTTCATGAGCTTCGGCTTCAAGCACGGCCCCGCCCGCGACGAGGATCTCGCATTCGACGTGCGCTTCCTGCCGAACCCGCACTACGAGTCCGAGCTGCGCGAGCTGACCGGCCACGACGAACAGGTCGTCGAGTACATCGCCAGGGACGGCCGCCTGGACGAGCTCTACGTGCGTTTGCACGCTTTGCTCGACTTCCTGCTGCCCGAGTACGTCGCCGAGGGCAAGGCCCATCTGGTCATCGGGATCGGCTGCACCGGCGGACGCCACCGGTCGGTCGCGATCGCCGAGCACCTGGCCGAGCGCTACCGCGACCGCGAGGACCTCGACGTCACGGTCGCCCATCGCGACATCGACAAGGGCCCGGCGCGGTCCTGAAAAAAGGCCGCTTGATAGCCTTCGCCGCGACGCCGGGCTCCGGGACCGACTCCGAGACCCGGCCTCATTCGTTTTCGCGCGAGCAGCGCCAGAAAAACCAGGAGGCCGTGCCTATATGCCAGTACGTGTGGGAATCAACGGTTTCGGCCGGATCGGCCGCAACGTGTTCAGGGCCGCCCAGGCCAGGGATGATGCCCACGAAGTCGAGTGGGTCGCCGTCAACGATCTGACCGACGCCGCCACTCTGGCGCACCTCTTGAAGTACGACTCGATCCTCGGCCCCTATCCGGGCACGGTCGAGGCCGTAGGCGAGGACGCGATCGAGATCGACGGCCGCCAGCTGAAGGTCCTGGCCGAGACGGACCCCGCGGCGCTGCCCTGGGGCGAGCTGGGGGTCGACGTCGTGATCGAGTCGACCGGCCGGTTCACCGACCGCGCCAGCGCCGCCAAGCACCTGGCCCAGGGAGCCAAGAAGGTGGTCATCTCCGCGCCCGCCACCGACCCGGACGCGACGGTCGTTCTCGGCGTCAACTTCGACGAGGTCTACGACAGGGCCAAGCACGACGTGATCTCGAACGCGTCGTGCACGACCAACTGCCTGGCCCCGGTCGCGAAGGTGCTCAACGACACGGTCGGCATCGAGCACGGCCTGATGACGACGATCCACGCTTACACCGCCGACCAGCGCTTGCAGGATCTGCCCCACAAGGATCTGCGCCGCGCCAGGGCCGCCGCGATCAACCTGATCCCGGCCTCGACCGGCGCCGCCAAGGCGATCGGCCTGGTGATCCCCGAGCTGCAGGGCAAGCTCCACGGCTTCGCCGTCAGGGCGCCCGTGCCGACCGGCTCGGTCGTGGACCTGACGGTGGAGTGCGCTCGTCAGACCACCGTCGAGGAGGTCAACGGCGCCCTGAAGGCCGCCTCCGAGACCGGCCCGCTGGCGGGGCTGATGGCCTACACGTCCGACCCGATCGTCTCGACCGACATCGTCAGCTCGCCGTACTCCTCGATCGTGGACTCGTCGTTGACGGCCGTCATCGACGGCACGATGCTGAAGGTCGTCGCCTGGTACGACAACGAGTGGGGTTATTCGAACCGCCTTGTCGACCTAGTGCAGAGGGTCCTGTGAGCCGGTGAGGAGCATCGACGAGCTTGACGTGCGCGGGCGCAGGGTGCTCGTGCGCGTCGACTTCAACGTGCCGCTCGGCGAAGGCCCCGACGGCCGGCCGATCGTGGGCGACGACACCAGGATCAGGGCCGCTTTGCCGACGATCGAGGAGCTGCGCGGGCGCGGAGCCAGGCTGGTGCTCGTGTCTCACCTCGGGCGCCCGCACGGCGAGGTCGTGCCGGGGCTGTCGATGGCGCCCGTCGTGGCGCGGCTGTGCCAGCTGACCGACGCCAAGGTGACGCTGGCCCCGGCGGT
>DATJWI010000133.1:0-5975 GCA_035501375.1 Solirubrobacteraceae bacterium | reverse complement strand
CCAGCCGTTCCCAAGCCTCCGCGTCGAGCTCGCCGAACAGGGTCGCTTGGATCTCCCCGCCCAAGGCCTCCCTGGTCTTGGTCAGGTTCTCGCGCAGCCTCCTGAACAAGCCACGCCGCGGCGCCTCCCGGCCAGCCTCCTCCTGCGCCCCCGCCGGGGGCGCATCGGTCACGAACAGGTCGCTCCAGTCGCGGGCCACAGTCAGACGACGCGGCTCAGGCGACCCCGGCGACAGGCGCGTCAGCGACCCCGACGACAGGCGCATCGGTCTCGCCGTCCTCGGTTCCCCTGGCGTCGTCTCCGTCGCCGTCCGGGGCGGCCTCCCCGACTTCAGCCCCGCCGTCGAGCGCCTCGGGCGGCAAACGCCTGGAGAGCACCTTTGAAACGCCGTTGCCGGCCATCGAGACTCCGAACAGCCAGTCGGCGGCCTCCATGGTGCGCTTCTGATGGGTTATCACGATGAACTGGGCGCGATCGGAATAGCGGCGAAGGAGCGCCAGGAAACGGTCGAGGTTGAGATCGTCCAGGGCGGCCTCGACCTCGTCCAGGATGTAGAACGGGCAGGGCTTGGCCAGGAACACCGCGAACAGGAACGCCAGCGCGGTCATCGACTTCTCGCCGCCGGACAGCAACGACAGGCGCTTGGTCGCCTTGCCGGCCGGCGTGATCTCGATCTCGACACCCAACGCATCGTCCTCGAGGCCATCCTGCCTGGCCTCCTGTTCGCGCTCGGCCTCGGCATCGGCCGCAGCCTCCGCGGCCTCTCCTTCGACCTCGCCCGTCTCGCCGCCAGTGCCGCCATCGACGGACTGTCCGCCGAGGACACCCCGCTGGGCTTGCTCGTCGCGCACGAGCCGCAAACGTCCGGTACCCCCCGGGAAGACGTCGCCGGCCAGCTCTTCGAAGTTCTTGGCGGCCGCCTCGAACGTCTCCTCGAAGGTCTTCGCGATCTGGCGATCGGTGTCTCTGATCACGTTTTTGAGCTCTCTCAAAGCCGTCTCCAGATCGGAGCGCCTGGTCTCCAGCTCCTGTACGTGGTCGAGCGCCTCGGCGTACTCCTCCTTGGCCAAGGGGTTCACCGGTCCGAGCTGCTCGCGTCTGCGTTCCAGGCGCTCTACGCGCGCGCGCAGCGCCTCTTCTTCGTCGGCCGCCAGCGGCGCCATCGCCTCGCCGTCCTCGCCGCCCACCTCCTCCTCAGCAGCGGCTCCCTCCGCGGCGGCCTCGGGGGCCGGCCCGGCCTCGCCGGCCGCCACCCGCGCTGTCGCCTCGACGTCCTCACCGCCGACCTCGGGAGCCGCGTCAGCCTCGCCTGACTGGCCGGGCACCGGGCGCTGCAAACGCTCGGCGATAGAGCGCAGCTCCTGTCGAGCCTCGGCGGCCTGGTCGCGGGAACGCTGGGCTGAGACCTCGGCAGCTGTGACCTGCTCGCCGATCGCGCGCAAGCGCGATTGCACGGCGGCCTCCTCGTGAGCGCAGGCTCTCAGCTCGGAGGCTACCTCTTCGCCGGCGGCGCGGTCGCGGCTGAGCTCGGCTGCCAGTTCGGCCAGAAGCGAGTCGGCGACCTCGCCTACGGCAGACAGTACGGCGGCCAGGCGCGGAGCCTGCGACGCGAGCGCGGCGTCGGTGGCCTTGCGGGCTTTCAGATAAGCGATTCGCTGTTCTCGTTGAGCTCGTTCGGCGGCCAAACGCTCGGCCTGGCGACGCTCGGCCGCCAGCTCGCCGAGAAGCTGGGCGCGGCGCACCGCGAGCGGGCCCTGGTCGGGAGCGCTGCGGCGTTGTTCGATCAGCCAGCCGGCCTGGCGCTCGGACTCCCTGGCCTCGGCCAGCCCGCGCTCGCCCTCGCGCAGCTGCTGGTCGGCGGCAACGCCCGCCTCCTCGGCCGCGCGAACCCGGTCGAGAGCGCTCTGCACAGCCAGGCCGGCTTCCTGCTCGGCCTGTGCGGCCGCCTCGCTGGAGGCGATCAGGCGCTCGCGTTCGTTGCGTCTGGCGAGAACCCGCTCGGCCCCGCCGGCGTGAGCCTGACGGACCTCGCCAAAGGCGCCGAACAGCACACGACCGTTGCGGGTCGCGGCGATGCCGCCGAAGCCGGGCCGAACGTCGGCCAGGCGCTCGACGACCCAGGCGTCGGCCAAGAACCGGCCTGCCAGCTCCAGGGCGCCGGCCGAGCCGCTGACGAGGTCGATCAGCCTGATCGCGCCCGGTGCCGGCCCGGCGCCACCGGCGCCACGGTCGGGCTGCGCAGCCGCACCCTCGTCGGCCGCGAGCGCGTGCGGATCGGAGTTCTCTGTCGCGGGTTCGCCGTTCGCGTCGCCGGTGGCGGCGGCGCCATGGCTGGACTCTATGACCGCGGGCCCGGCCTCAGAAGCAGCGTCGCCGGCGAGCAGGGCGCTGGCGCCGTCCGGGCCGGCGCGGTCGAGCAGCTCGTCGGCCGCTCCCAGATCCCTTACGAGCGCAGCATCGAGGCGTCCGCCGAGCGCGGCGGCCAGCGCCAGCTCGTAACCGTCGGCGACGGTCAGCGCTTCGCTGAGCGCCCGCGCGCCGCCGGCGCCGGCGGCGGCGAAACGGGCGTGGCTGGAAAGGAACTGGTTTACGGCAGCCAGCTCGGCGCCGACCGAAGCGGCCTCGCGCCGCGCGGCCTGGGCTTTGGCTTCGGTCTGGCGCAGCTCGGCGCGCGCCGCGTCGATCGAGATGTCCGCTTCGGCGCGCCGTTCGCGGACCTGGCCGGCGGCCTCTTCGAGCTCCGCCACACGATCGGCCAGGCCCTCGAGCTCCTCTTGCAGGCCCTCGATCTCGCGCTCCAGCTCCTGCTCGCTTGCGCGGTCCAGCTCAACAAGCTCGGCTTCGAGCGCTTGGACCCTCGTTTCGGCAGCGTCCTGAGACTGGGCTTGATCCTCGGCGCCCGAACCAGAATCATCGGTCCGGCCCTCGACGCCTTCCTGGCCCTCGACGCCAGCCTGGCCGTCGGCACGGGTCTGACGATCGCTGCCGGCCTCGCCGAGCGATGCCAGCTCGGACTCGATCCTGGCGGCGCGCTCGCGGACGGTCAGGAGGCTGGCCTCGGCCTGCTCGCCCCTCAGTTGGATGCGCTCGCGAGCCGACCGGATCTCGTAGGCGCGCCTCGAAAGCGCGTCGTGGCGCTCGGTGCGCTCGGCCAGCGCGGTCTCGGCGAGAGAGCGGCGCTCGACGATCGCCTGCAGCTCGGCCTCGGTCGAAGCGCGTCGCGCGCGCGCGTCCGCGACCGAAGTCTCGGCCTGCCTCAGGTCGACAGCGCTCGCGCGGACGGCCTCGCGGGCGAGTGTCCAGCGGGCTTCGTATAGCTGGAGCTCGAGGCGTTCGTGCAGCTCGGCGGACTCCGCCTGGCGCTTGAGCGGGCGCAGCCGGCTGCGCGCCTCGTGCTCGACGTCGAGGGCGCGGTCAAGGTTCTCTTGGGTTCGCTCCAGCTTCAGCTGGGCGCGGCGCCTGCGCTTGCGGTGCTTGCCAAGGCCGGCTGCCTCCTCGATCAGAAGGCGCCGGTCGCGAGGCTTGGACGTGACGATCGACTCGACCCGGCCCTGAGAGATAACCGAGTGCGTCTCCTTGCCGAGGCCAGTGTCAGAGAGGACCTCGATCACGTCTGTCAGCCGGCAGCGAGCGCCGTTCAGGCGATAGCCGCCTTCGCCGGTCCGGTCGAGCCTGCGCACGATCGAGATCTCGGTCAGCGGCAGATCGACCCGACCGTCGGAGTTGTCGAGCACGATCTCGACCTCGGCGGCGCTGCGCGCCTGCACGCCGCGGCCCCCGCCGAAGATCACGTCTTGCATCGACTGGCCCCTCACGGCCAAAGGCGACTGCTCGCCCATCGCCCAGAGCACGGCGTCGGTTACGTTGGACTTGCCCGAACCATTCGGGCCGACGATCACGCTGACGCCAGGCCCGAAGTCGAGCCTGGTGCGGTCCGGAAAGGACTTGAAGCCCTTCAAGGTCAGCGACTTCAGACGCATGGCCGAAACCTCTGGACCTGCCCGCGACGCCGGCGCGAGGACGCCCGTCTCATGCCTGCTCCTGCAGCTGACTGAGCGCTTCGCGCGCGGCGGCCTGCTCGGCGTGCTTCTTGCTTTTGCCCGAGCCGGCGCCGATCGTCTCGGAATCGACCTTGGCAACGACCTCGTAGACGCGCTCGTGGGGCGGGCCAGACTCGGCGGCTATCTCGTACTCGACGACCGATCCGCGCCGCGCGAGCAGCTCCTGGAGCGCTGACTTGAAGTCGACCGGGTGCTCGAGCGCCTGCTCGATCTCGGGCGCGAACGCCTCGACGACCGCTTCGGCCGTACGCTCGTAGTCGGCCGTCAGGTAACAGGCCCCGATGACGGCCTCGATCACGGACGCCAGCACACGCTCGGTCTCGACCAGCGCAGCCGCGCCCCCAGAGGCGCCCTGCGGGGCCGCCGCACGCAACCGCTCGGGCACCCCGAGGCGCTCGGCGACAGCGCGGCAGCTGGGCCCGGAGACCGCCTGGGCCCTGATCTTGGTCAAGCGCCCGGCCCCGAACTGGTCGGCCTCCAAGCGCGGATAGAGATGTGCGGTGACCGCCAACGCCAGAACGCTGTCCCCGAGGAACGCCAGGCGTGCGTAGGAATCCTCGCGGCGCTCGGTCCACGAAGCATGCGTAAAGACCTGGCGTTGCAGCTCGTCCGGCAGCTCTTCGAGCAGTTCGTTAAGCAGTTTCATCCCCGGTACGCTCCGACGAGTACGCAGGGCAAGCTGGTCAAGGACGCAGGGAGCGTGGCGTGCTTCGCACGCGAGCGACCGAGGACGCCGATCCAGCGCCGCCATGCGTACTCGTCGTTCAGAAGCTTCATCGTGTTTCATCGTGCCCGGGCGGTCGCCTATGAAGGCGCGTTGGCGAGCACGAAGTCCACCGCCTGACCGACCGTCGCGATCTGAGCCGCCTGCTCGTCTGACATCTTGACCTTATAGGTGTCCTCGAGCTCCTGGACCAACGTATAGAGGTCGAGCGAGTCCGCTTCGAGGTCCTCCTTGAACTTCGTCTCGGGCGCGATCGCGCCCGGCTCGACGTCCAGCTCGTCGGCCAGGTGGTCCCTTATCAGCACGAACACCTCCTCACGCGTCATCGGCAGGGGTCCGTCCATGAAGAAGTTCGTAGTCGAGGGGTTCGAGGAGCGAGCATGGCAAGGACGCAGGGGCGCAGGCTTGGTGGTGCCAAGTCAAGCCCCGAGGACGTAGCCAGGCGAAGCTCATTCGGACGACTCGACAAGAAGTTGTTCATGGACGGACCCCAGGCAGGCTAGCGGCAGAGGCGGACATGGGCGCCTGGCGCAGGGCGCCGGCGGCGGCTAGCGCGGCGTGAGTGGCCCCGACCACGTCCTGCTCGGCGCCGAGCTTGGCCCGCAGGATCGCCTGGGCGAAACCGCGCCTTCGGAACGAACCGTGCGGCACGACCGCCAGGCCGCGCAGGCCCAGCAGGTAGGCGCCCCCCTGGGCTTCCGGGTCTATCTCTTCGCGCAGCCCGGCCAAGGCCGGTTTCAGGAGCAGGCCGCCGAGCTTGGATTTGGGCGAGGCTATCGCCGCCTCTTTGATCGCGCCGAGCAGCGTCTGGGAGACGCCCTCCATGACCTTCAGCGCAATGTTGCCGGTAAGGCCGTCGGTCACGATCACGTCGGCCGTGCCCGACACCAGGTCGTTGCCCTCGACGTTGCCGACCAGCTCGAACATCGGCTCGCCGCCGGCGGTGTCGGTGTCGGTGTCCGCGCGCGCGCGCAGACGCTCGTGGGCCTCGACCACCAAAGAGCTGCCGCGCTCGGCCTCCTCGCCGTTGGACAGCAGGCCGACGCGGGGCCGCTCGACGCCGAGCACGACCTTGGCGAGGGCGGCCCCCATGAACGCGAACTGCTCGAGGTGCTCGCTCCTGGCCTGCGCGTTGGCGCCGACGTCGAGCAGCGTGACTGGCCGGCCGGGCACGGGCAGCGGCAGGGCAA
>DATJWI010000132.1:0-2848 GCA_035501375.1 Solirubrobacteraceae bacterium | reverse complement strand
TCATGATCGCGCCGCCGAACGCGATCACGACTCCGAAGTGGCGCTTGACGACCGCCAGCGCGTTCGTCGCCCGCTCGAACGCCAAGGCGATCGCCAGGAACGGGATCGCCAGGCCAAGCGAGTAAAACGCAAGCAACAGCGCCGCGTGGCCAGCCGAGCTCGTCACCGCGGCCTGCGTCAGGATCGCGCCCAGCGTGATGCTCGTGCACGGCGTCCACGCGATCGCGAATGCCGCCCCGGCGATCAGCGGGCCGCCGCGGCCGGCCAGCTTCTGCAGCGACTCCGAGTGCCACTCGAAGTTCAGCCGATCGACGAACGGCGTCGCCAAGAACACCAATCCCATCGCCACGATCGCCACGCCGCCGACCAGTTCGAGCGTCTGTTTGTGGTCGTTCAAAGTCGAGCCGATCGCGGTCGCGCCGAGGCCCAGCAGAATGAAGATCGACGAGAAGCTGGCGATGAACAAAAGGCTCGGGACCAGGACCCTGCGCGCCCCGGTCTGCCCCATCTCAGCCGGCGAGACGCCCACCACCGTCGAGAGATAGCCCGGCACCAGCGGCAAGACGCATGGCGACAGGAACGACACCAGTCCCGCGGCCAGCGCGATCGGGATGCCGACGGTGCTTGTCGAGGTCGCGATCATGTCGGGCAGATCCATCGGCGTAAATCCTACGACGCGACCGCCAGGCCCTACAGTCGTTGCGTGAGCGCGCAGCCGTTTTCCCAGGGCCACGGCGGAACCGGCGGCGGCGACGGCGCTCGGCGCTCGCCCCGATCCGGGCCCGCTCCCGACGGCGACCAGGACCAGGTCGGTCCAGAACATGTCTCCTTGAAGCGGATCGGGCGGCTATTCATCCCTTACAGGCTGCGCCTCGGTCTGCTGCTCGGCCTGATCGTGCTCGGATCGATCCTCAGCGTCGCCTCGCCCTTCCTGCTGCGCGAAGCGGTCGACGAAGGGCTCATCAACCACAACCTGACGATCCTGACCTGGATGGTCGCCGGAATGATCGCCCTGGCCGTGATCAACGGCGTGATCGGCGTCGCCCAGACCTGGATCTCAAACGAAGTCGGTCAGCGCGTGATGCACGACCTGCGGGCCGCGGTATACGAGCATTTGCAGCGAATGTCGCTTGCTTTTTTCACGCGGACCAGGTCCGGCGAGGTCCAGGCCCGGATCGCTTATGACATCGGCGGCATCGACGATGTCGTGACAAGCACCGCGACCTCGACCGTCTCGACCGTGGCCACCGTCACCGCGACCGTCGTGGCGATGTTCGCGCTCAGCTGGCAGCTGACCGTCTTCTCGCTGATCCTCCTGCCGTTCTTCGTGTGGCTGACCAGGCGCGTCGGCAACGAGCGCCGGCGCATCCAATCGGTCAGGCAGGGCCGTCTCGCCGACATGTCGACGCTCGTCGAGGAGTCCCTGTCGGTCTCGGGCATCCTGCTCGGCAAGACCATGGGCCGCTCGCGCGAGCTGACCGAGCGCTTCACCAAGGAGTCCTCCGGGCTGGCCGACCTCGAGGTGCGCGCGCGGATGGCCGGGCGCTGGCGGATGGCCTCGGTGCAGATGAGCTTCGCGATCATGCCTGCCGCCGTCTACTGGTTCGCCGGCTACACCAGCGTCCACGGCTCGGCCGTGATCTCGATCGGCACGGTCGTCGCGTTCACGACCCTCCAGACCAGGCTCCTGTTCCCGATGCAGCAGCTCCTGTCGGTCGGCCTCGAAGTCCAGACCTCGCTCGCCCTGTTCGGCCGCATCTTCGAGTACCTGGACCTGCCGGTCGACATCTCCGAGCGCTCCGACGCCCGCGAGCTGACCGACGTGCGCGGCGACGTGCGCCTGCAGGACGTCTGGTTCCGCTATGCGGAGAACGCCGCTTGGACCCTGCAAGAGATCGACGCCGAGATCCCAGCCGGCACGCGCACGGCGCTCGTCGGCGAGACCGGCTCAGGCAAGACGACGCTCGCCTACCTGGTCGCCCGCCTGTATGAGGCCCAGCGCGGCTGCGTCTCGATCGACGGCCACGACATCCGCGACCTGACCCAGTCGTCTCTGGCCTCGATCGTCGGTCTGGTCTCCCAAGAAACGTACCTTTTTCACGCTTCGATCCGCGAGAACCTGCGCTTCGCGTGTCCGGAGGCCACCGACTCTCAGGTCGAAGACGCCGCCAGGGCCGCCCAGATCCACGAGTTGATCGCGGGCCTGCCCGACGGCTATGACACGCCCGTCGGCGAGCGTGGTTACCGCTTCTCCGGTGGCGAGCAGCAGCGCATGGCGATCGCCAGGACGATCCTTCGCAACCCGCCCGTCCTGATCCTCGACGAGGCGACCTCGAGCCTCGACACCGAGACCGAGCGTGCGGTCCAGCTCGCCCTGGACGAGCTCTCGAAGGGCAGGACCACGATCGCGATCGCCCACCGCCTGTCCACGATCAAAGACGCCGATCAGATCCTCGTGCTCGACTCCGGCCAGATCGTCGAGCGCGGCACCCACGACGAGCTTTTCGCGCGCGAAGGCCGCTACGCCGCGCTCTTGCGGGGCGCCGAGGTCGGCGAGGATCGCGTCCTCGAAGGTCGTTCCGCCGGCTCGGGCGCGGCCCTGGCCTGAGCACGGCCCGGGTCGCGCCGGATACGTTTCGGCTCAAGCCGTCGCGTCGATGTTCAGACGCACATAGTCCACGACCACCGGCTCGCCGAGCTCGGCCATGACCTCGTCCATGAACGGCTCTTTGAGTTGGTCCGGCAGATGCTGGAAGTGCGGGCCGAGCACGATGGTCGCCAAGAAGTCTCGCGGGTCGCCAGGCTCGGTCGGAGCTGGCTGTAGCCAGCACCTGGCGTCCGTGAAACC
>DATJWI010000131.1:0-5809 GCA_035501375.1 Solirubrobacteraceae bacterium | reverse complement strand
ACCCTTCAAATAGGCGCCACCGTAGGAGCCTCTGTATTTGGCCCTGACCGCTTTCATCTTCGGCAGGGCTTCGGCGATTTCGAGGACCCTGTCCGCCGAGAGCTTGCGGCCTGGCGGCGGCACTTTCGAGGCCACGACCGGCACCGGGGCTTCGGAAGTCGCGGTCCTGCTCGGACTCGTCGTCACGGCTGGGGTCGAGGCCGCCACGGGACTCGACCTCGTGGCGCCACTCGCGCGCGCGCAGGGCGCAGTCGTAAGGAGCGCACCCGCGATCATGCCCGCCGCCATAGCCGGCAGCGCAGAGCGCGCCGCTCCAGACCGGGCCAGACTCGATAGCGAACTCATCGCTCGACCACCCATACAACCTACGCGGCCAAGCCCATGCCGGGCTCGGCTCGGCGACCTAGACCTCGAAGTGGGCCCTCACCAGCGAGGCCACGTCTCTGATCGCCCACTGTCCGGGCCGCTCGGCTGGGGGCGCGATCCCGCAGAACAGGAGCGGCGCCAGGGAATCCGAGCGGTGCAGCGAGCCGTGCGAGCCACCGCCGACGTGGGCTGCGCCGCCCCAGTCCACAAACTCATAGCCGGGCGCCGCCGACAGCAGGACCTCGCCCGAGGTCGGGCACTGAAGCGCCGACCATACCCGGCCGAGCGCGTCCGGGTACTCGGGGTTCGTCAACAGGTTTCCGGGGCCGACGCTGGCTCCGATAGCCGCCGGGTCTCCGTCCAGGCGCCAACGTTGGCCGCGCGCGTCGAGCAACTCGCCGCCGGGCGCGAACCGCAGCTCCCCGCGCGCAGGGCTGCGCAGCACGGCCTCGACCGGCTCGTCGTGGGCGTCGCGCTCGAGCCAGGCGATCAGGTCCACGCCTTCGATCGAGGCGGCCCTGGCCACGACCGAAGCCCTCATCGCGTCGCGCTCGTCCAGGCGAAGGGCGTACACCATCGCCGCGCGCTGGGACGGACACACCGCGATCCGGGGTTCGACCTCGCCGGCATCCGGCCGGCGCGCGCGCGCCGCCGCGGAGTGTGCGCCGCCCGGGACGGAGGGTGAGCCATCGCCGGCGACGTCGTCGCAGCCCTCGCCATCGCCCTCGGCCTCGTGACCGCCCTCGGCCTCGTGACCGGCCACGGCGGTCTCAGAAGACGCCCGGCCGCGCAGGCCGATCCCGACCAGAGCGCCGGCCAACCCGGCGAGCAGGCCCCCCTCGGGCTGGGCAACCCCCAGGTCCGCCAGGTCGCGTTGCAGGTCGATCGTGTCGGTGACGAGCGCCTGCGAGTGATCGGCCATCACGATCAAGGCGTGCTCGGCCAGGAACTCGTCTATTCCGCCCGAGGCCTCCATCACACGCGCCAGCTGCACGTCGGCGGCGGCGATCGAGGTCAGCTGCGACTCGGGGCCGCGCTTGTGGGAGTGCCAGTCGTTGTCTGGAAACGACAGCAGCAGGAAGTCGAACAGGTCGTGCTCGACCATGTACGCCGACACGCAGGCCGAATGGCGGTCGCGCACCCCCGGCATCCCCAGCGTCGAGCGGCAGCCGGTCTTGCGCGAAGCGAAGATGTCGGCGTAGAACAGCTCCTTCGGCCCCATCACCGGGTGGCGCGCCAGGGTCCCGGCCAGGGCCCGTGCGAGCGGCGTGTCGCGCTGGGGCTCGTGCCGATAACGGCCTCGGTACATCAGGTAGGTCGTCCCGGCCGTCCTGACACCGGCGTCGTCGAGGGTCTCGAACACGGTCGGCGTGTCCGCCGAGAGGTGCGCTCTGTTCATGTTGTAGACGGTGTCGGTCAGCTGCCGGCCGATCCCGAAGCGCTGGGCTGCGCGCAGGCTGGAGCCGTACTCGACATAGCGGCCTTCGCTGCGCGAGTACCAGTTCATGCCCGGGATCAGGTGCTCGTCCTGAGCAAATCCCGTCACGATCGAGGCGGCGCAGACCGGCGTCACCGAAGGGAACGCGGAGACACAGTCGGGAACGTAGGAGCCACGTTCGAGCAGCTCGGCGAGTACCGGCGCCGCGCCGGACTCGGCGGCGCGCACCAACATCTCGGGCGCCATCGCGTCGATCACGCAGAGCACCAGCTTTGGCGCCCGACCCGAGGTCACGTGCGCCGCCGTCGCCGGTCGAGCTGCGAACACTTTCGATTCGGACCATACGCGCGCGCGTAGACGCCGCAAAAAAGAAGATCGTCAGCGGCGGCGACGAGGCCCATCAGCGGCGCAGGACGCGAAGGCCGGCGTAGCGCTCGTCGCCCCCGCGAGACCGTCCTCGCCACAGAAGCCAGGCGAGCAGCGCGACCGCCACATAGCCGAGCGGGTGCAGCAGCGCGACGAGCGCGGCCAGGAGCAGGGACGCGGCGTCGAGATAGACGGTCACGGCTTCGCGAGCGGTCCTGTCAGGCAAGCGCTTGCGGGCGCGCACGATCACGGGGTTGGTCGCCGCCCAGGCCAGGCCGGCCGCGGCGGCGCCGCCGATCAAGCCGGGCCAGGACATGTCGCGATGCGCGGCGAGCGTGCCCGCGAACAGCAGAGCGCCGACGGCGACCGACTGGGCGGCGACCGCGCCGCCGGCGAGCGCCTCGAAGCGCTCGGCCCCGAGCCTCAGTTGCAGGCCGTAGAGGCCGACCAGGGTGACTGTTACGGCCAGCAGCCACCAACCGGCCTCCAAGAAATGGTACGAGGCGTGGCCGGAGGCTCCGAATTCGACTCCCAGCGCATTCGAGGAGGCCAGCCCGCCGGCGAGCAGCGCCGGCAGGTAAGGGCGAAGACCGCACGCGGCGGCCAGGCCGAGACCGAGACCGATGTAGAAGAAAGTGCCGTTCATTGATTTGGACGAGAGGTCAAGAGGAGCTCATGCCCTTCCCGCTGAGGCCTGGACCGATATTGAAGAAAGTGCCGTTCATCTATTTGGGGGTGGTCGGGAGGGAGACTGGCCGTCGCCCGTCAAAGATTGTGCCGTTCATCTGTTCGTGCAGGACGCGAGCGCGAGCGCAGCGTGCGCTACCGTGCGGGAATGCCGGAGGAACCCTCGACCGGTCAGGACGATAGACGAAGGCGCGGCCGCCCGGCGGCGCACGAGCTGGCACGCTACGAGGCTCTGTTCGCGGCGCGCACGCGGCGCATGAGATCCTCGGCGATGCGCGACATGTTCGCCTTGACCGAGCGGCCCGAGGTCATCTCCCTGGCCGGCGGCTTGCCCGACACATCGACGTTCGCGCCGGAGCTGTACGACCATCTGATGAGCCGGGTCGCGGCCGAATCGACCGCGCGCGCGCTTCAGTACGGGCCGACGGAAGGGATGCGCGTGGCGCTCGACTGCATCGTCCAGGTGATGGCCGCCGAAAGGACGAAGGTCGATCGCGACGAGGTGATCGTCACGACCGGCGGCCAGCAGGTGATCGACCTCGTCTGCAAGGCCTTGATCGACCCAGGCGACGTGATCGTCGCCGAGGCGCCGACCTACCCCGGGGCGGTGCCGACGTTCGGCGCCTACCAGGCCGACGTCGTACAGATCGAGATGGACTCCGACGGGATGCCGATCGACGAGCTGGAGTCGGTGCTCGACCGGCTGGCCAGCGAGGGCAGACGGCCGAAGTTCATCTACACGATCCCGAACTTCCAGAACCCGGGTGGCGTGACGATGTCGTTGCCGCGGCGCCGGCGTTTGGTCGAGGTCGCGCGCGAGCGCGAGCTGCTGGTGCTGGAGGACAACCCGTACGGGCTGTTGCGCTACGAGGGCGAGCCCCTGCCGACGCTCTATTCGCTGGACGCGCTCAGCGGCGGCCCGGGTGCCCGCGGCGGTGGCGTGTCTTCGGACTTCGTCATCTACCTGGGCACGTTCTCGAAGATCCTGGCTCCCGGCCTGCGATTGGGCTGGGCGGTTGCGCCGCGACCGGTATTGGAGAAGCTGAACCTCGGCAAACAGGGCGCCGACCTGTGCAGTTCGCCGATGACCCAGCTGTTCGTTGCGGCCTACTTCGCCGAGCTGACCGACGAAGGCGAACCGGTCTGGTTGGAGTACGTGGAGCGCCAGAAGGACCTGTATCGCGCTCGCCGCGACGCGATGCTGCTGGCGCTGGCCGAGCACTTCGGCCCGCACGCCAGCTGGACGGAGCCCGAGGGCGGCCTGTTCGTGTGGGCGACACTCGACGGCGTGGACACGACCGACCTGCTGGCGCGCTGCCGGGACGTGGCGTTTGTGCCGGGCAGAGCGGCCTACGTGGACGAACACAGCGGAGCGAACTCGATGCGGTTGAACTTCGCGGGCTCACCGGAGCCGGAGATACGCGAGGGGATCGAGCGGATCGGGGCGGCGATCCGCGAGCAGACCAGCCTGTTCGGCTCGTTGACTGAGCCCAAAGCCGCGATCGTCGAGCTGCCGCAACGCTCCCGGCGCGACGATCAATCCTCCGCGGGCGGCCGCCAGTCTCTATGAGGGTCGCGCGGCGGGTCGCCGTTCTGAAGGGCGGTTGGTCGTTGGAGCGCGAGGTCTCGCTGCGCTCCGGCGCGCAGGCCCAGGAGGCGCTGGAACGTCTCGGCCACGAGGTCGCCGCGATCGACGTGAGCGCCGATTTGATCGCGCAGCTGCTCGAGTTCGAGCCGGATGCCGCATTCATCGCGCTGCATGGGGAAGACGGCGAGGACGGCACCGTGCAGGGCCTCCTGGAGACGGTCGGGATCCCCTATACGGGCTCGGCGCCGGCAGCCTGTATGCGCTGCACCGACAAGGCTCTGGCCAAGCACTTGATGCAGGAGGCGGGTCTGCCGACGCCGGACTTCAGCGCGTTCAAGGAGAGCACGATCAAGGAGCTCGGCGTGGCGGCCGCGCTGCCGAGCGTCGAGCGCAGGCTCGGGTTTCCGGTGGTCGTCAAGCCGGCGCGCCAAGGATCGGCCCTGGGCGTTCGGTTCGCAAGGGCCGCCGGAGAGCTGCCGGGGGCGCTGGTGAGCGCGCTGTCCTACGACCGCAAGGTCCTGATCGAGCGCTATGTAAAGGGGCGCGACCTGGCGGTGTCGTTGCTCGACGCCCCGGATGCAGGCGGAGCTCCGCAGGCGCTTCCCGTGGTCGAGGCAGTGCCGCGCGAAGAGGAGTTCTACGACTACCAGTCCCGCTACGAGATCGGGATGACGACGTTCGTCTGTCCGGCCGAGCTGGACCCACAGACGACCGCTCGCGCCCAGCAGCTCGCGCTGGACGTGTACCGGCTGCTCGGTTGCCACGGCGTCGCGCGCGTCGACCTGATGCTCGACGAGCAGACCGGCGAGCCGACCGTCCTGGAGACCAACGTCGTCCCCGGCCTGACCGAAACGAGCCTCCTGCCCCAAGCGGCCGACGCCGCCGGCATCGGCTTCGACGAGCTGGTCGAGCGGATCTTGAGCAGCGCGTTCACGCGCTGAGGGTCTTCTCGTCGTTCACGGTCCGGTGATGCGCCGGGGAGACAGGTCCAAAGACCTGCGAATGGTCAAGGTTCTCGGGCCTGTAGCGTGGCCGTACTACCGAGTTGCGACCCAGCGCGACCAGGCGAAGCCCGCAGAAGCTGAGCCGACCCGGCAGCAAGCAACAGGACCGCAGGCGCGAGGAGGAACCGCGAGAGCAGCGTGACGAACGCAAGCCCGATGGGCAGTAGAGCAAGCGCGAGCCAACGAGGTAGGAGCGCCCGTGTGCGCAGTGCGACCGCTGCTATCGCGAGTATCAAGATGGCGATGCCTACTCCTGCGGCGTTATAGCCAAGAACGTAGGAAATGCCAAAGAGCGACCGGGCTAGTTCCGGCGTGAGCTGACCATCTCCAGCCCGCAGTGCGCCGACCATGTTGATGGTC